>NZ_JBEYYT010000087.1:0-26828 GCF_040645715.1 Spirillospora sp. NPDC046719
CGCCGCCCCCCCCCGGCTCGGGCGCCGCCACCCGGCGGCCGCGCCCCGCCCGCGGGGCGCGGCGGCGGCCTGCGCGTTGGCCGCCGCGGCGCCGTAGGTGGCCATGTAGACGGCCGAGCCGGGGCGCCAGACCGGCAGCCCCATCTCCACGATCACCGCGTCCGGACGGGCGGTGAGCAGGGCGGTCGCGAGCGCCCGCTGCGCGGCGTGCCGGTGGGCGTCCCGCAGCACGACCACCAGGCCGCGTCCCCTGGCACGTTCCAGGACACCTTCCGCCTCTCCGGGCGCCCCCGCGGTCCGGACGGCGTCGGGCGCCCAGGGCCGCAGGCCCCAGGGCGTCGGCCCCACCGCGATGTTGCCGGTCGCCTCCGCCTCGACGACCAGCGGCGCGCCGTTCCAGCCGGGCAGCGCCCCGGTCACCCGGACGGCCCGGCGGGCGCCCTCCAGCCCCGCGGCGCGGTCCACCGCGGCGGGGCTGCTGCCCGCGAGCCACGCGCGCAGCCGCCGCGTCCGCTCTGCCGCGTCGTGCAGCCGGGACGCGGGCAGCCGCCCGGTCCGCACCGCCTCCTCGATCGCGTCGAGGGTCGCCCGGAGCGTCTCGGCGTGCTCGTTCGGGCCGAGGCACAGCAGGTCCGCGCCCGCGATCAGCGCCCGCACCGACGCCTCCGGGATGCCGATGGCACCGCTGGCGCCCTGCATGTCGAGCGCGTCGGTGACGATCACGCCCTCGTAGCCGAGGTGCTCGCGCAGCAGCCCGGTGATCGCGGCGCGCGACAGCGTCGCCGGCGTCCCGCCGGTGATCGCGGGCAGGTTGAGGTGCCCGGTCATCACCGCGCGGGTGCCGGCCGCGATCGCCGCCCGGAACGGGACCAGCTCGCGGCGGTCCAGCAGCTCCAGGTCGGCGTCGACGATCGGGACGCCGAGATGGGAGTCCTCCACGGTCGCGCCGTGGCCCGGGAAGTGCTTGCAGCAGGCGGCGACCCCCGCCTCCTGCGTGCCGGTCACGGCCGCCGCCGCGTGCCGGGCGACGAGGGCGGGGTCCGCGCCGAACGAGCGCGTCCCGATCACCGGGTTGTCGTCGGCGGTGTTGACGTCCACCGACGGCGCGAAGTTGAGGTTGACGCCGACCTCGGCCAGCTCCGCGCCCAGCGACCGGTAGATCCGCCGGGTGAGCTCCGGGTCGTCGACCGCGCCGAGCGCGGCGTTGCCCGGGTAGGGGCTGCCGGTGGCGTGCCCGCCGAGCCGGGTGACGTCGCCGCCCTCCTCGTCGATCGTGACGAACGGGTCGCCCGCCTTGCGCATCTGCGCGGTCAGCGCGGCCAGCGACTCCGGGCTCGGCACGTTGCCGGTCAGCGCGAACAGCGTCACCCCGCCGAGGCCTGCCTCCAGCTCGTCCAGCACCCAGCGCGGCGCGGACGCGCCCGGGAAGGAGGGCAGCAGGGTGCCCCGCGCCAGCCGGGCGATCTCGCCGGTGGTCGCGATGTCGTCGGTGGTCACCCCTTCACCGCCCCGGCGGTCAGCCCGGACACCATGCGGCGCTGGACGAGCAGGAAGAAGGCGATGACGGGAATGGTGAGCAGCGTCGACGCTGCCATGATGGGCCCCCAGGCGGTGCTGCTGCGGCCGAAGAAGAACTGCAGCATGATCGGCAGGGTGTACTTGTCCTGGTCGTCCAGGAACGTGAAGGCGAAGATGAACTCGTTCCACGCGGTGATGAACGAGAAGATGCTGGTCGCGACCAGGCCGGGCGCGACGAGCGGGAGCATGACGGTGAAGAAGGTGCGGATCGGGCCGGCGCCGTCGATCGCGGCGGCCTCCTCCAGCTCCTTCGGGACGGCGGCGACGAAGCCGCGCAGCATCCAGATCGCGAACGGCACCGCGAACCCGATGTAGACGACCGCGAGGCCCGGCAGCGTGTTCAGCATGTCGAGCCGCTTGAGGTCCAGGAACAGCGGGATGACCAGCGACTCGCACGGCACCATCTGCACGACCAGCAGCATGACCAGGAACGTGGTCCGGAACCGGAAGCGGAACCGGGCCACCGCGGTCGCCGCCAGCAGCGCCAGCAGGCTCGACGCCACGACGGTGATCAGGGCCAGCAGGATGCTGTTGCGGAAGTACGTCCAGAACGACACCTGCGCGATGCCGCCGTTGAGCACGAAGTCGAAGTGCGTCAGCGTCGGGTGCGTCGGCAGCGGCTTCGGCGTGGTGCTGAAGATCTCGCTGTTCGGCTTGAACGCGGTGGACGCCATCCAGAAGACGGGGAACACCGCCAGCACGAACACCAGCACGCCGAGCCCGTTGAGGCCGATCGTGCGGGCCCGCCTGCGCGCGGCCGGGCGGCCGCGCCCGGAGCGTCCCGCCTTGACGGTTGCCTGGGTCATCGGGTCTCCCCCTGACGCACCATGACCCGCACGTACAGCGCGGTGACGACGAGCAGGATCAGCGTGAGCACCGCCGCGATGGCCGAGCCCATCCCGAGCTTGGGATTGAGCGCGCCGAACGCCTCCGAGTAGCCGTACAGCGACAGGTTGAACGCGTCGCGGTTGGCCATCCCGGACATGATGAACAGCTGGGTGAACACCTTGAAGTCCCAGATGATCGACATCACCAGGACGACGAGGAAGATCGGCTTGAGCATCGGGTAGGTGAGGCTCCAGAACGTCCGCCACGGGCCCGAGCCGTCCACCCGCGCCGCCTCGTACAGCTCGCGCGGGACGCTCTTCAGGCCGGCCAGCACCGACACCGCCACGAACGGGCACGCCTGCCAGACGACGCAGACCGTCAGCACCGTGTAGGTGGACAGCGGCGTGGCGAACCAGTTGTAGTCGTTCCAGCCGCCGCCGACCAGGGCGTCCGGCAGCTTGTCGAGGAACCAGTTGACCAGGCCGCCGGTCGAGCCGAACAGCCAGCTGAAGATGATCGCGGCGGTGACCGGCGGGGTCGCCCAGGCGACCATCACGCCGCCGGAGACGAAGCTCGACATCCGCTTGCCGAGCCGGTTGAGCAGCAGCCCGACCAGCGTCCCGATCACCATCGTGAGGGTGACCGCCACGATGGCGAACAGCACGGTGTGCCGGAAGGCCGCCCAGAAGAGCGGGTCCTTGAGGATGGTGTCGAAGTTCTCGGTGCCGACCGACTCGGCCGGCTCGCCGCGCAGCTGGCGGTTGCCGACCTTCTGGAACGACATGATCCCGATCTGGATCATCGGCCAGAACATCAGCACGGCGATCACGACGACGGTCGGCGCGATCAGCAGGTAGGGCCCGAAGCGGGGCCGGCGGTGCGGGCGCCCGCGGCCGGACGGTCTCCGGCCCGGCGGCCTGCGCACCGCGGGAGCGGTGTCGAGCATGAACGCTTCCGATCAGCGGGGACGGGTGGCGTGCGGGACCCGGCGGGGCGGGACCGGGGTGCGGCGGGCCCCGGCGGTGCGGAGCCGGGTGCGGCGGGGTCCGGCGGTGCGAGATCCAGCGGTGCGTGTTCCGGCGGGCCCGCGGGGGACTGCGGTGCGGGCCCGCCGGATGCACGGTGCTACATGACGAGCGGCCTGGCTACTGGTTGAGCAGCTCGTTGGCCTGCTCGTTGGCCTTCTTCATCTCGTCGTCGGCGGACTTGCCCTGCATGATCGCCTTCACCGCGTTCGGCAGCACCTTCTTGGACTGCTCGAAGTCGCCCCAGCCGGCGCTGATCGGGGTGAACTTGGTGTTGGCCGCGATCTGGGTGAACGGGGCGAGCGCCGGGTCGGAGAACTGGACGTCCGAGCGCATCGAGGAGAAGCCGCTGATGTCGGCCCACTTCTTGGCGTTCTGGGCGTTGTTGAGGATGGTGATGTAGTCGAACGCGGCCTTCTTGGCCTTGCTGTCCTTCCACACCGCCAGGTCGGAGCCGCCCGCCATGACCGGCGCGTTCCCGCCGTTCTTGGCGGGGATCGGGAAGACCGCCCACTTGTCGGCGTTCTTCGGGGAGATCTTCTTCATCTGCGCCAGCGCCCAGCTGCCGTCGATGTACATGCCGAGCTTGCCGAGCGCGAAGTCGCGCTGCGGGCCGTCCAGCTCGTTCTTGCCGACGTACTTCTCCGGCGCGACCTTGTCCTTGGTGACGAGGCCGGCGTAGAAGTTCACGGCCTCGACGGCCTGCGGCTGGTCGAGCTTGCCGGTCCACTTGCCGCCGTCCTTGACGGCGACCTCGCCGCCGTTGCCCCAGATGAAGCTGACGAGGGCGTTGGTCTGGTCGCTCGGGGCGCCGATGCCGGGCACCTTCTTGGCGTCCTGGACCTTCTTCGCCGCGGTGACCAGGTCCGCCCAGTTCGCCGGAGGCTGGATCTTCAGCTCGTCGAACCAGTCCTTGCGGTACCAGATGGCGCGGACGCCGCCGTACCACGGCACCGCGTAGGTCTTGCCGTCCGCCTGGTCGTTGGCGAGGGCGGTCTTGTTCAGGGTCTTGTTGTCCGCCCAGCCCGACATCTCGTCGGTGACCTCGGCGAGGTTGCCCTGCTCGATGTGCGACTGGACGTCGGTGTTGCCGAGCTCGGTCACGTCCGGCCCCTCGCCGCCGGCGGCCGCCTTCTGGAAGGTGGTGGCGACCTGCGGCCACGGCACGTACTTGATCTGGACGGCCGTGTTCGGGTGCTTCTGCTTGAACTCGGTCTCGACGCCCTTGAGGAAGTCCGTCTGCTCGGTGGTCCCGTCGCCCATCATCCAGACCTTGAGCTGCGCCGGGTCCTTG
Source organism: Spirillospora sp. NPDC046719 (assembly GCF_040645715.1). NCBI lineage: Bacteria > Bacillati > Actinomycetota > Actinomycetes > Streptosporangiales > Thermomonosporaceae > Spirillospora > Spirillospora sp. NPDC046719. The sequence goes on from NZ_JBEYYT010000087.1 coordinate 4,726, forward strand.
CCCGCGCCGGAGTCGTCCTTCTTCTTGTCGTCTCCGCCGCCGCAGGCCGTGGCGGCCAGGGCGATCGCGGCCGCGGTGGCCACAATCTTGATGTACTTCACTGGGGGTTCCTTTCCGGCATCGCCTCGCGGGGCCTTGCGGCCTGCGGTGCGAGTGGAGCGCGCCCGGACCCTTTAGGGTCCGGGACATGCCCCGCTCGCCGTCGCGTCGCCCGCGGGCGCCCTGCTCGCCAGTCGGCGCTCTGCACGCCCCTCCCCGGATGAGGGGTCGGTCGGCGCTTGCGGGTAAACTAACAAGAAACTTTCCTAAACAAAACCGCCCGTTAGCGGATTGAGACATCGAGGGGTACCAGCATGGCCAGACGCCCGGGAACGCCGCGGCTGCTGCGTGAGCTGAACGACCGCGCGGCGCTGGACCTGCTCGTCGAGCACGGCCCGCTCACGCGCGCGCAGATCGGCGAGCACACCGGGCTCTCCAAGGTCACCGCCTCCCAACTGCTGTCCCGGCTCGAGGAGCGCGGGCTGGTGGCGGTCGTCGGGGAACAGGCCGGGGGGCGCGGGCCGAACGCCGCCCTGTACGCCGTGGTGCCGTCGAGCGCCTACGTCGCGGGTCTGGAGGTGGGGCCGGACGGTGTCACCGCGGGCGTCGCCGACATCACCGGACGCATGGTCGCCCAGGTTACCGTCGATCCGAACGGTGCTGACGAGCCGGTCAAGATGGTCCACAACGCCGTAGTCAAGGCGTGCCGCTCCGCCAAGGTCGCGGTGAACCGGCTGAGCGCCTTCGTCATCGGCACCCCCGGCGTCGTCGACCCGCGCTCCGGCGACGTCCAGTTCTCCTTCGACCTTCCCGCCTGGCACGAGGGCGTGCTCGCCGCCCTCCGCACCGACCTGCGCCGGCCCGTGACGATCGAGAACGACGTGAACCTCGCCGCCGTCGCCGAGCGTGCCTACGGCGCGGCGCGCGACGCCGACGACTTCGCGCTGATGTGGTTCGACCGCGGCATGGGCCTGTCGGTGATGCTCGGCGGCCGGCTGCACCGCGGCCGGTCGGGGGGCGCGGGCGAGATCGGGTACCTGCCCGTCCCCGGCGCGCCGCTCCCGTTGAGCACGGCCCGGCGCGTCCCCGAGGAGGAGGGCGGCGTCACCGAGTCGACCTCGTGGGGGATCCCGACCCTCGCCGGCGGTTACGGGGCGCTCGTCGGCGCGGACGGGGTCCGCGCCCTGGCCCACGAGCACGGCATCACCGAGCCGACGGCGGTGGAGTGCGTCCGCGCGGCCGCCGCCGACGAGTCCCGCGGCGGCGCGTTCCTGGACGAGCTCGCCAACCGGTTCTCCTACGGCGTGACCTCGGTCAACATCGTGCTGGACCCGGGGCTGGTGGTGCTGTCGGGCAGCCTCGGCCGGGCCGGCGGGGCGCCGCTCGCCACCCGCATCGAACGGGCCGTCGGGCGGATCAGCCCGACCCGTCCGACCGTCGCGGTGACGGAGGTGGAGGGCAACCCGGTACTGCGCGGCGCCCTGTACGCCGCTCTGGAGCAGGCCCGCGACGAGGTCTTCTCGGCGGGCGAGGGCTGAGCCGGCCGGGTCCCGTGCGGGGGGGCGCGCGGGCAGTGCGGGTGCGGGCGGTGCGGGCGTACCGAAGCGCCCCCGCCGGGGGCGGGGGCGCCCGCCCGCGCGGGGGGGGCCGGGGGGGGGGGGGGGGGGGGGCTGGGGGGGGGGGGGGGGTGGGGCACACCCGCCCCCCCCCGGGGGGGGGCGGGGCCCCCCGCCCGCGCGGGGGCGGCCCGCGCGGGCGCTCGTCGCCCGGTTACTTCTCCTGCGCCTCGACGGTCGCGGCCTGGTCGTGGCGGCGCGGGTCGTTGAGAGCGCGGTCGATGAGGGTCTGGCTGATGATCTGACGCTTGCGCCGCTGCGCGGCGGCCCACCGTGCCGTAGGTGTCATGGTGAAACCCCGTTCCGCGGTGGCGCTCTCCCCGTGGCCACCGCAACCCCGTAATGCCTCTATGGTCTCAAACCGGCGGCTCGGGGGGATCCATCTTGGGGATGAATTCGAGGTCAGACCTCGTGCGGAGACCTCCCGGAGATCTTCCGGAGACCTTCCGCGGTGATCATGTGGAACGAGGGATCCGACCCGGCCGTTGGGGGGACCGTGACCGAGCCATCGAGGGGGCGTTATGGCGCTGCTTGACCGATTCCGACGGCTCGTCCAGAAGCCGGGAAGCGTCGATCTCGCGCCCTTCCGCGCCATCGCCGAGGAGGCCGGACGGCGCGAGGAGCGGGTCCGCGCGCTGACCGACGCGGAGCTCACCGCCGCCGCGGCCGTCCCGGACCTGATCGCCGACCTGCCGGAGTTCTGCGCGATCGGCCGCGAGGCCGCCCGCCGCGCGATCGGCGAGCGGCCCTTCGACGTCCAGCTCACCGGCACCCTGGCGCTGCTGTCCGGGCACGTCGCCGAGATGGCGACCGGCGAGGGCAAGACCCTGGCCGGCGCCCTCGCCGCCGCCGGGTACGCGCTGCGCGGCGAACGCGTCCACGTGATGTCGGTGAACGACTACCTCGCCCGCCGCGACGCCGAGTGGATGGGCCCGCTGTACGCCCTGCTCGGGGTGTCCGTCGACGCGATCGGGCAGGCGTCCACGCCGGACGAGCGGCGCGCGGCCTACGGGGCCGACGTCGTGTACGCGCCCGTCAGCGAGATCGGCTTCGACCTCCTGCGCGACCGGCTCGTCACCGACCCCGCCGAGGCCGTCCAGCGGGCCGCGTCCGTCGCGCTGGTCGACGAGGCCGACTCGGTGCTGGTGGACGAGGCGATGGTGCCGCTGGTGCTGGCCGGCGCCGCCGACCTCGACCCCGCCGACCCGCGGTACGCCGACCTCGTCCGGCGGCTGCGGCCCGGCCTGCACTACGCCACCGACGAGGAGGCCCGCAACGTCCAGCTGACCGCCGCGGGCTCGCGCGAGGTCGAGCGCGTCCTCGGCCTCGACCTGTACGCCCCCGAGAACCTCGCGACGCTGACCGCCGTGAACGTCGCGCTGCACGCCGAGGTGCTGCTGCGCCGCGACGTCGACTACATCGTCCGGGACGGCGCGGTGAAGCTGATCAGCGAGTCGCGGGGCCGGGTCGCGCTGCTGCAGCGCTGGCCGGACGGCCTGCAGGCGGCCGTCGAGGCGAAGGAGGAGCTGGAGGCGTCGCCGTCCGGGGAGATCCTCGACTCGATCACCGTGCAGGAGCTGGTCGGCCGCTACCCGGTCCGCTGCGGGATGACCGGCACCGCGATGGCCGTCGCGGGGCAGCTCACCGAGTTCTACGGGCTGCAGATCGCCGTCGTCCCGCCGAACCGGCCCTGCGTCCGCGACGACGAGCCGGACCGCCTCTACGCCACCACCGCCGACAAGGAGGTCGCGGTCGTCGAGGAGATCGTCGCGGCGCACGCCGCCGGGCGGCCCGTCCTGGTCGGCACCGGCGACGTCGCCGAGTCCGAGCGGCTCGCCCGCCGGCTCGTCCGCGCGGGCGTCGACCCCGTCGTGCTCAACGCCAAGAACGACGCCGAGGAGGCCGCGATCATCGCCGAGGCGGGCGCGCCGGGCGCGGTCACCGTCTCCACCCAGATGGCGGGCCGGGGCACCGACATCCGGCTCGGCGGGGGCCCCGGCGCGCCGGTCCCCGGCACCGCGCCCGCCGAGCAGGAGGGGGCGCGGCGCGAGCAGGTCGCCGCCGCGGGCGGCCTGCTGGTGATCGGCACCGGCCGCTACCACAGCAGCCGGCTGGACGACCAGCTCCGCGGCCGCGCCGGCCGGCAGGGCGACCCCGGCGGGTCGGTGTTCTTCACGAGCCTCCAGGACGACCTCGTCACCCGCTACGCGCCCGACGAGACCTACCGGGGCCCGATCGGCGACGAGGGCCGCGTCGATGACAAGGGCGCGCACTGGATCGTCGGCCACGCGCAGCGGGTCGCCGAGGGCGTCGACCTCGAACTGCACCGCAACACCTGGCGCTACAACCAGCTGATCGGGTTGCAGCGCCGCGAGGTGCTCACCGAACGCGACGCCGTCCTGACCGGCGACGCCGCCGACGCGGCGATGGCCGCGGACGCGCCCGCCAAGCACGCCGAACTGGTGAAGATCGCCGGTGCCGAGGCGGTCGCGGAGGCCTCGCGGCAGGTGGTCCTGTACCAGCTGGACCGCTGCTGGGCCGAGCACCTGGCCTTCCTGGCCGAGCTGCGGGAGGGCATCCACCTGCGCTCGCTCGGCCGCGGACTGGACCCGCTGGTCGAGTTCAACCGGGAGGCCGTCCCGGCGGGCAAGCGCCTCCTCGGCGACGCCCGCCGGCGGTCGGTGGCCGCGTTCGAGGAGCTCACCGCGACCGCGGAAGGCGTCGACCTCGACGCGGCGGGCCTCAAGCGGCCGTCAGCGACGTGGACCTACCTCGTCCACGACAACCCGTTCGGCTCCCTCGACGAGCGGGCCCTCCGCGGGCTGATCTCCATGTTCAAGGGCCGGCGCCGCTGACCTTCCCGGGCAGGAGCGCGTCGGCCGCGGCGCGGGCCTTGGCGGTGGCGTCGCGGACGCCGGCGACGCTGAACGCGACGACCGCGCCCTCGTGCAGGATGAGGAGCTGGTCGGCCAGCGCGCCGTCGGCGACGAGGCCGGCGTACAGGTCCCTGACCCACGCCTTCTGCTCGGCGGCCACCGCGTGGACGGGGTGGCGGGGGTCGGGGAGCTCGGCGCAGGCGTTCACCATCGAGCAGCCGCGCCCGCATTCGGTGGACAGCCATTCCCCGAGGGCGTCGAAGGTCGCGAGGGCGCGGTCGCGGGGGCCGGGAACCGGGTCGATCCACCTGGTGAGGAAGGTCCGCCAGCGCTCGTCGCGGGCGCGCAGGTAGGCCAGGACGAGCGCCTCCTTGGAGCCGAACCGGTCGTAGACGGTCTTCTTGGTCACCCCGGCCTCGGCCGCGACGAGCTCCATGCCGACCGAGCCGATGCCGCGCTCGTAGAACAGCTCGCCCGCGACCTGGAGCACCCGCCGCGCGGCGGGGGTGAGCGGGCGTTCCCCTGCGGTGGCCGGCATCGGCGGCTCCTTCGCTCCTGGTCTCTCCCTCTGGTGCGCCAAGTTTACATACCGGTGTGGATACAGGGTAACTATACCGGTATGTATACCTCCCGAGGGATCACCGCCGTCCCGCACCGCGACGCCCTGCTCGGCGCCGCCATCGGCACCGTCTTCGTCGTGACCTGGAGCTCCGGCTTCATCGGCGCGCAGCTCGGCGCCGGCGCCGCACCGGCGAGCACCCTGCTGGCCTGGCGGTTCATCGTCGCGGGAGGGCTGCTCCTGGCCTGGGCCGCATGGCGGCGCCCCCGCATCCCGCGCCGCGACCTCGTCCTGCACCTGATCATCGGCGCCCTCGGGCAGGGCGGCTACCTGTACGGCGTCTTCGTGGCCGCCGAGCACGGCGTCAGCGCCGGCGTCGACAACCTGATCACCGCGCTGCAGCCGCTGCTCGCCGCCGTCCTCGCCGTGCCCGTGCTCGGCGAGCGGATCACCCGGCGGCAGCTGGCCGGATTCGCCGCCGGGCTCGGCGGCGTCGCGCTCGTGGTCGGCGGCGACCTGCGCGGCGGTGCGCCGCTCTGGGCCTACGCGCTCCCGCTCGCCGCGACGCTCTGCCTCGTCGGCGCGACCCTCCTCGAACGCCGCACCCGGCCGTCCATCGGACTCGTGGACGCCCTCACCGTCCAGGCCGGGATCAGCGCCCTGCTCTTCACCGCCCTCGCCGGCGCCACGGGCGACCTGGCCCCGCCGGCGGACCCGGCGTTCTGGACCGCCGTCGCCGTCCTCGTGGTGATGGCGATGTTCGGCGGCTACGGCCTGTACTGGGTGAACGTCCGGCGCAGCGGCGTCGGCCGCGCCTCCGCCCTGCTCTACCTCACCCCGCCCGCCACCATGCTCGGCGCGTGGGCGCTGTTCGGCAGCACGCTGACCCCGCTCTCGCTCGCGGGCGTCCTGGCGTGCGCAGCCGCCGTGGCCGTCGTGCTGCGCGCACCGGCCGCCGGTGCCCGGCGGAGCGGCGGGGGCCGTCGGTCGTCAGGGCGGTCGCGGGACAGGCGCGCGGTCGCGGCGCGGGTCAGGGGCGCAGCCGCGCGGGTCAGGCGCGCAGCCGCAGGCCCCGAGGAGTGGGGTGGAAGCCCGCCGACTCCAGAGCGGCGGCGAGCGGCGAGTCGTTGATCGCCGCGCCGTCGGCGCGTTCGACGGTCAGCTTGCCGAGCGCGCCCTCGCGGACCGCGAGCGCGAGCGCGTCGACCGCCGGCTGCAGCACGTCCGGGTCGTCGTCCCAGGTCAGCAACGTCTTGCCGCCGCGCTCCACGTACAGGACGAGGCGCCCCTCGACCAGCACGACCAGCGCGCCCGCCTTGCGGCCCGGCTTGTGGCCGCTCGCGACCTCGTCGTCGCGGTCCGGCCACGGCAGCGCGGCGCCGTACGGGTTCGCCGGGTCGGCCGCGGCGAGCACCAGAGCGCGGCCGTCCGGTTTGCGCGGCGTCTCCCAGAGCGCCGAGAGGTCGTCCGGCGCGGCGCCCGACGGGCGCAGCGCGCGGAGCCGGTCGACCGCCCCGGGCAGCGCGAACTGCGCGGCGCCGAGGCCCTCGACGAAGTATCCGCGGCGGCACCGGCCGCTCTCCTCGAACGCCCGCAGCACCGGATACACCGCGGAGAAACCGCCGGGCGTGCGCTCGGCCGCCACCGCGCCGCGGATGACGATGCCGTACCGCTCCAGGAGCGCCTCCGCCAGCGCGTGCGAGCGCAGCGTCGCGGCGGTCTCGCGCGCCGGCAGCGGCCACCAGCGGCCCGCGACCGTGGGCGGGCCCGTCCTGGACGGCAGGACGGGACGGCCGCGCCGGGTCGTCCGCGACCGGTACGTGGGACGCCCCGAGCCGAGCGCCGCCCGCAGCGGGGCGAGGGTGTCGTTGGTGAGGCGACCCGCCCAGACCAGGTCCCACACGGCGGTGGCGAGGTCGGCGTCGGTGGTGGTGACCTGCGTGTTCACCCGGTCGGAGAGCGTGCGGAAGAACAGCGCGCCGCCGCCGTCGAGGGCGTCCAGGACGGCCTGGTGCGCGGGCGTGAGGGTGATCTCGGCGGGTTCCGGCATGAGCAGCGGCGCGGTGTCGGCCAGGTACAGCGAGACCCACCCGTCGCCGCCGGGCAGCCCGCCCTGCCCGACCCAGACCACCTCGCCGGCGGACGTCAGCTCGTCCAGCATGGCGGGGGAGTAGCCCGCCACCCGCGACGGCAGGACCAGCGACTCCAGCGCCGACGCCGGGACCGCCGCGCCCTGCAGCTGCTCGACCGCCTGGACGAGCGCGTCGATGCCGCGCAGCCGGGACCCGCCCGCGATGCCGTGCCAGGCCGGCAGGAACCGGCCGAGCGACTCCGGCGGGGACGGCTCGACCTCGGCGCGCAGCCGGGCCAGCGACCGGCGGCGCAGCGTCCGCAGCACCCCGGCGTCGCACCACTCGCTGGTCAGCGGGCCCGCGACGGACTCGACGGGCAGGAACTCGCCCTCGGCGACGCGTCCCGCGCCCGCCAGCCGCCGGAGCGTCTCGGCGACCACGGCGGCGCCGAGCCCGAACCTGGTGGCGACGTCCCCGGTCCGGAACGGCCCGTGTGTGCGCGCGTAGCGGGAGACCAGGTCGCCGAGCGGATCGTCCACCGGTTCGAGGAACGCCTCGGGGACCCCGACGGGCAGCGGCGCGCCGAGCGCGTCGCGGAGCCGCGCCGCGTCCTCGATCGCGGCCCACCGCTCCTCCCCGGCGACGCGGACGCGGATCGCCCGGCGCGTGGCCTCGAGGTCCTCCAGCCAGCGCGACGCCGCGACCAGCACCTCCCGCGCCGGGCCCGGTTCGCCCGCCGCTTCGGGATCGGCGCCCTCTTCGCCGGGGGCCAGGGTCGTCCTGAGGGCGACCTCGGCGGTCGTCATCGGGCCGAGGGCGCGCAGCAGGTCCGCGACGCCTTCGAGGTCGCGGGCGCGGCGGTCCGGGACGAGGCGCTGCAGCTCGCGCTCGATGTCGGCGACCGCCTCCGGGTCGAGCAGCTCCCGCAGGTCGGCCTGGCCGAGCAGCTCGGCGAGCAGCGCCGAGTCGAGCGCCAGGGCCTGGGCGCGGCGCTCCGCGAGCGGCGAGTCGCCCTCGTACATGAACGCGCCGACGTAGTGGAACAGCAGGGAGCGCGCGAAGGGCGACGGCTCCGGCGTCTCCACCTCGACCAGGCGGACCTTGCGGCCGGACATGTCGCGCATCAGCTGGACGAGGCCGGGGACGTCGAACACGTCCTGGAGGCACTCGCGCATCGTCTCCAGCACGATCGGGAACGACGGGTACTTGCTCGCGACCGCCAGCAGCTGCGCGGCGCGCTGGCGCTGCTGCCACAGCGGCATCCGCTTGTCGGGGCGGCGGCGCGGCAGCAGCAGGGAGCGCGCCGCGCACTCGCGGAACCGCGCCGCGAACAGCGCCGAGCCGCCCAGCTCGTCCACCACGATGCGCTCGATGTCGTCGGCGTCGAACACCGCGAGGTCGAGGCTCGGGGGCTCGTCCATGTCGGGGATGCGGATGACGATGCCGTCGTCGGCGTGCATGGCCTGCGCGTCGACGCCGTACCGTTCGCGGAGCCTGCCCGCGATGGCCAGCGCCCACGGGGCGTGCACGCGCGCGCCCAGCGGGGAGTGGACGACCATGCGCCAGTCGCCGAGCTCGTCGCGGAACCGTTCGACGACCATCGTCCGGTCGTCGGGGACGTGCCCGGTGGCCTCCCGCTGCTCGCCCAGGTAGGACACGAGGTTCCCGGCGGCCCAGTCGTCGAGGCCGGCGGAGGTGACGCGCTCGCGGGCCGCCTCGGCGGGCAGCTCCGCCAGCTCGCGGGTGAACGCGCCCAGCGCGCGGCCCAGCTCGGCGGGTCGGCCCAGCGCGTCGCCGTGCCAGAACGGCAGCTTTCCGGGCTGGCCGGGGGCGGGCGAGACCAGGACGCGGTCGGGGGTGATGTCCTCGATCCGCCACGAGCTGGCGCCCAGGACGAACACGTCGCCCACCCGCGACTCGTAGACCATCTCCTCGTCGAGCTCGCCGACGCGGGACGACTTCTCGCCGACCAGGAACACCCCGAACAGGCCGCGGTCGGGGATGGTCCCGCCGCTGGTCACGGCGAGGCGCTGCGCGCCCGGGCGGTCGTGCAGGACGCCGGTGACGCGGTCCCAGACCAGGCGCGGGCGCAGCTCGCCGAACTCGTCGCTGGGGTAGCGCCCGGCGAGCATGTCGAGGGTCGCCTCCAGCGCCGACCTCGGCAGCGTCGCGTACGGGGCGGCGCGCTTGACGAGGGTCTCCAGGTCGTCGACGGTCCACTCGTCCATGGAGATCATCGCGACGATCTGCTGCGCGAGCACGTCGAGGGGGTTGCGCGGGTAGTGCAGCTCCTCGATCTCGCCGCCGCGCATCCGCTCGGCCACCACGGCCGTTTGGACGAGGTCGCCCCGGTACTTGGGGAAGATGACGCCCTTGGACACCGCCCCGACCTGGTGCCCGGCGCGGCCGACCCGCTGCAGGCCGCTGGCCACCGACGGCGGCGACTCCACCTGGACGACCAGGTCGACCGCGCCCATGTCGATGCCCAGCTCCAGGCTGGAGGTGGCGACGACGGCCGGGAGGCGGCCCTCCTTGAGCGCGTTCTCGATCCCGGCCCGCTCCTCCTTGGAGACGGACCCGTGGTGTGCGCGCGCGATCTCCTGCGGCGCGCCCCGCGCCGAGCCCGCCTCGGCCATCAGCTCGGCGGGGGAGTGGTTCTCCGGCAGCGGCTCGCCGGTCGCGCGTTCGTAGGCGAGCTCGTTGAGGCGCCCGCAGAGGCGTTCGGCCAAGCGGCGCGAGTTGGCGAACACCAGCGTCGAGCGGTGCGCCTGGATCAGGTCGAGGAGCCGGTCCTCCACGTGGGGCCAGATGCTGCGCTGCCGCGGGTCGGCGGTGCCGGACTCCGCGACGAACTGCCCCACCTCCCCCATGTCCTCGACCGGGACGACGATGTCGAGGTCGAACACCTTGTCCGAGCCCGGCTGCACGACCGACGCGGGGCGCGTCCCGCCGAGGAACGCCGCGACCTCCTCCGGCGGGCGGACGGTCGCCGACAGGCCGATCCGCTGCGCGGGCCGGTCCAGCAGGGCGTCCAGGCGCTCCAGGGACAGCGCCAGGTGCGCGCCGCGCTTGGTGCCCGCGACGGCGTGCACCTCGTCGACGATCACCGTCTCGACGCCGCGCAGCGACTCGCGGGCGCGCGAGGTGAGGATCAGGAACAGCGACTCCGGCGTGGTGATCAGGATGTCCGGCGGCTTCACGGCGAGCCGGCGGCGCTCGTCGGCCGGTGTGTCGCCGGAGCGCATCCCGACCCGGACGTCCGGTTCGGGCAGGCCGAGCCGGCGGGCGGCGTGCCGGATGCCGGTGAGCGGCGCGCGCAGGTTGCGCTCCACGTCGACGGCCAGGGCCTTCAGCGGCGAGACGTACAGCACGCGGCAGCGGCGCAGCGGGTCGGCGGCCGGGGCGGACCGATCCTCCGGCGCGGCCTCGCCGGCCTCGTCCGCTCCGCCGGGCGGCGGCGGGCCGGCGGTGAGGCGGTCGAGCGACCACAGGAACGCGGCGAGGGTCTTGCCGGACCCCGTCGGCGCCACCACCAGGGTGTTGTCGCCGCCGGCGATCGACTCCCACGCGCCGGCCTGCGCGGGGGTGGGTGCGGCGAAGGCCCCGGCGAACCAGGCACGGGTCGCCGGGGAGAAGCGTTCGAGCACGTCACCGCCCATGGCGCCATACTGCCTCGCGGGTCCGACAGAATGCGCCCACGTGGCGCGCGTCACGTTGTAAGCAAGCGCTTGTATGGGCATGGTCTACCGGAAGGACGCATGCCGCCAAGGAGTCGCGATGCCCTACCTGCTGCTGGCCCTCGGGATCCTGTTCGCCCTTCTCGCGGCCAACGCGCACGCCCCCCGGCACAGCGCGCTCCTGCTGGTGCCGAGCTTCTTCTCCGGCTGGCTCACCATCGAGATGGCCCCGCACCTGCTCGTCACCGAGATCGCCACGCTCTCCCTCACCGCCGCCTACGGCGGACTGGACGGCTGGGCCGGCTGGGCGGGCCTCGCCCTCGGCGTCCTCGGCGCCGCCGGGACCGTCGCCATCATCCTTGCGTCCCGCCGTACGGTCGTCACGCTCCGGGAGAGCGGGGCGCCCCTCGACCTCGACCCGGACGGCGCACCGCGCTTCCCCTTGGCGCCCCTGATCGTCCCGCCGCTGTGCCTGATCCCGCGCAAGGGCGTGAAGGTGCAGCGCAACGTCGTCTACCACCAGGACGGGCGGCTGCGCCTGAAGCTGGACGTCTACAGCCCTGCCGGAGACGGCCCGGCGGAAGGGCTGCGCCCGGGGCTGATGCAGATCCACGGCGGCGCATGGGTCATCGGCGACAAGCGCGAACAAGGGCTGCCCCTGCTCAACCACATGGCCGTCCAGGGATGGGTCGGCTTCAACGTCAACTACCGCCTCAGCCCGCGCGCCACCTGGCCGGAGCACCTGATCGACCTCAAGCGCTTCCTGGCCTGGTACAAGGAGCACGCCGAGGAGTACGGCGCCGACCCCGACTTCCTGTGCGTGACGGGCGGCTCGGCGGGCGGCCACCTCACCGCGATGGTGGCGCTCACCGCGAACGTGCCCGACTTCCAGCCCGGCTTCGAGGACGCCGACACCTCCGTCCAGGGCGCCGTCCCCTTCTACGGCGTCTACAACTTCGTGGACGCCGGCCCATGGCCGGTCCCCATGGGCTCCACCCGGCTGGTCGAGAAGATGGTCGTCAAACTGCCCTTCGAAGAGAACCGCGAGGCGTACGCCAAGGCCTCGCCCGTCACCTACATCCGCAAGGACGCCCCGCCCTTCTTCGTCATCCACGGCACCCACGACTCGCTCATCCCCGTCCTGGAGGCGCGCCGCTTCGTCGAACGGCTGCGGGACGTCTCCGAGGCGCCGGTCATCTACGCCGAGATGAAGGGCGGGCAGCACGCCTTCGACGTCTTCCCCTCCTACCGGACGGCCCGCGTCGTCGAAGGCGTCGAGCGCTACCTGACCGGCCTGCACCGCCAGTACCGCCAGGGGACCGGCCCCGCCGTCCCCGGCGAGATCGCGCGGTCCTTGGACGGCCCGCCCGTCGGATAGCGTGGACGCGTGCGTCTAACAGTCTTCTGGGATCGGATGAACCAGCAGTTCGGCGAGGCCTACGCCCAGAGCGTGGCCAAGGACTACGTCATGGCCGAACTGGGCGGGCGCACCATCGAGCAGGCGCTCGCGGACGGCGAGCCCGCCAAGCGGGTCTGGCAGGCCGTCGTCGCCACCTTCGACGTCCCCTCCAGGCTCCAGTAACGCCGCACCGCGCTCGGAGCGCGCCGCCCGGCCGCTACAGGCCGCTACAGGGCGATGCGGTGCGGGACGAACGACGACGTGTCATCGGTGATGAGCCCCGACGTCTCGCGGATGCCCACGCCCGCCGACCCGTCCTCGATCACCCACGCGCCGAGCACCGGGTGCTCGCCGTCGAAGTCCGGCAGCGCGCAGAACTCCTGGAAGACGAACCCCTCCGCGCCGTAGTCGCCCTGGGTGCGCTGCTCGCTGCCGTCCGGCGCGACGATCCGCATGCTCGCGCCCTCCCGCCCCAGGAGCGGCTTCTGGACGTAGGAGGTCAGGCCCGAAGGCGTGTTCAGGTACGCCGGCAGCAGGTTCGGATGCCCGGGGAACAGCTCCCACAGCAGCACCAGCAGCGCCTTGTTCGACAGGACCATCTTCCAGATCGGCTCTATCCAGGACGTCGGCGCGCCCGGGACCTCCCGCCCGAACGGCTCCGCCACGATCCACTCCCACGGGTAGAGCTTGCAGAGCGTGCGGATCTCCTGCTCGTCCATGTCGACGAACCGGCGCCGCGACCGATCCCAGCCGATGTCCTCCATCGCGATCGCCACGCCCGGCAGGCCCGCCTCCTCGGCGGTCTCCTGCATGTAGGCGATCGTCATGACCTCCTCGCCGGTCTCGTCCTCCGTGGTCCACGCGAAGTGCACCGGCCCGCCGCCGAGCTTCGGCACGAGGTCCTTCCACCGGGTGACCATCCGCTCGTGGATGGAGTTCCACTGGTCGTCATTCGGATACACGTCCTGCAGCCAGTACCACTGCACCACCGAGCTCTCGACGAGCGCGGTCGGCGTATCGGCGTTGTACTCCAGCAGCTTGGCGGGACCGTGGCCGTCATAGCGGAGGTCGAACCGTCCGTACAGGTGCGGGTCGCGCCGCCGCCACGACTCCTCGACGAGGGGCGCCACCCAGTCGGGTATGCCGAGCACGTGGTAGCGGCCCGTGCTGACGACGTGCTCCACCACCTGCAGGCACATCTCGTGCAGTTCCTCGACGACGGCCTCCAGCGCCAGCACCTCGTCCATGTCGAAGACGTAGTGGACGGACTCGTCCCAGTAGGGACGGGTCAGGTGCTCGGGGTGCGCGGTCCGGTGGAACGCGAGCCCGTGCGCCTCGACCTTCTCGGCCCACCCGTCCCTCGGCGTCGAACGCATCCGGCGCACGTCAGCTCCCGCTCTTGCCGCTGCCGCCGAAGCCGCCCCGGCTCAGCGTCTTCCCGCTACCGGACTTGATCTTCCCCTTGCTCGGCCGGTACTGGCTGCCGCCCGAGACGAAGCCGTTCGAGCCTCGCTTGCCGCCGTAGTACCAGAAGTACCGGTTGTAGGAACCGGTGCCGCCGTTGTCGATGTCGTCGACGTCGCAGTACCTGTCAGGGACCACCTTGTAGCCGCCCTTGCCGGACGGCGCGTTGCGGTCGACGCACCGCGCCGTGGTGGAACTGGAACCGCAGGCGACCAGGGTCAGCGACAGCGCGCTCACCATTCCGACTTTGACCGTGCGGGAGCTGAGCCGGCGACGGGGCTCCTGAGGAGGCAAGGGGAACACGTCCTTCGCGAAGGGGCAGAACAGCGGCCACAGCCTAGAGGCGGCCCAACATGGGACGGAAGAGGGCATATGCCGGTTCCGTCACGCCCCGGACACGCGCCGTGCGTCAGTCCGGGACCGGCAGGTGCGCGTACAGGTCCATCGCGTCCACCGACGCGGGCAGGTCGCTGACCTGGCCGTCGCCGACCTCCACGACCCGCCACTCGCCGTCGGTGCGGCGCGCCAGGTCGGTCGTGATGAAGCGGCAGCCCAGCGCCCGGACCGCGTGCGCGACCGCGTCCAGCTCCGGATCGGGCTCCAGGCCCGGCGTGTCCGGATGCGGCCCCACGAGGGCGGGCTCCCCGTCCACCCACCACACGCGCGCCTCGCCCTCGCCGTCGTAGGACTCGAACTCGCGCACCACGAGGCCGCCCGCTAAGTACTCGTCCTGCAGGGCGATCATCTTGGCGGCCACGTCGCGCAGCCGCGCGAGGTTCTTCACGTCCGGGACGAAGCACGCCTCGTCCCACTCGTGCTTGCGCGACTTCACGTAGTCCTTGACCACCCCGGGGCCGCCGCGCAGCGGCCGGACCAGCTCGGCGAGCGCGTTCAGGTCGCCCGGGTCCTGCCCGGGGGAGAGAGGGCGCCACACGCTGTTCGGTGTCAGCCCGGCGAACGTTTCATGCCAGCCGGGCAGCTCGTGCGCGCGCGTGTAGTCGTCGGGATGCGTCAGCAGCACCGTCCCGCGTTGCTTCAGGGCGGCGGCCATCGCGGCGTACTCCGGGCCGGTGACCATCCAGCCCCGATACCAGACGGGGCCCAGGTCGGCGGGGACCGCGCGGATCGCCGCCTCCACGTCCCCGCGCCGCAGCGCGTCGTGGTCCAGCAGCGCCGTCTCGCCGTAGTGGTCCCGCACGGCCGCGGCCTCGCGTGCATAGTGGGGGTCAACGCGCCGGGGGTGGATCGGATCGACGCAGAAGAGGACGGTCAGCGTCATGATGGAACCCTCCGTTGACGGCGCCAGCGTACGGGGTCCGGACCACGGCGCGCACGGTGATTCCCACCCGAATCGGTGCACCGGGCGATGATCGAACGAGTGTTCGGTAAGCTGGCCCCGGCCGGTGTCGTCGTCCACAACCGCGCCCGCATCTCGAAAGTGTCGGTGGCCCGCCGTAACGTCGCCCTCGACATCGCAGACCAGCGGCCGAGAGCCGACAAGTCACAACGAGAAGGACATCTCACATGGCAGCGAACGACCGGGAGAAGGCTCTCGAGACCGCACTCGCCCAGATCGAGCGGCAGTTCGGCAAGGGCTCGGTCATGCGGATGGGCGAGGAGGCGCGGGCACCCGTCGAGGTGATCCCGACCGGCGCGATCTCCCTCGACATCGCGCTCGGCATCGGCGGCCTGCCCCGCGGCCGGGTCGTCGAGGTGTACGGCCCCGAAGGCTCCGGCAAGACCTCCATCGCCCTGCACGCGGTGGCCAGCGTGCAGAAGAAGGGCGGCATCGCCGCCTTCGTCGACGCCGAGCACGCCCTCGACCCCGAGTACGCCGCCAAGCTCGGCGTCGACATCGACGCCCTGCTCGTCTCCCAGCCCGACACCGGCGAGCAGGCCCTGGAGATCACCGACATGCTGATCCGCTCCGGCGCGATCGACATCGTCGTCATCGACTCCGTCGCCGCGCTCGTCCCGCGCGCCGAGATCGAGGGCGAGATGGGTGACAGCCACGTCGGCCTCCAGGCCCGCCTCATGTCGCAGGCGCTGCGCAAGCTCACCGGCGCGATCAACCAGACCAAGACCACCGCCATCTTCATCAACCAGCTGCGCGAGAAGGTCGGCGTCATGTTCGGCTCGCCGGAGACCACCACCGGTGGTCGCGCGCTGAAGTTCTACGCCTCCGTCCGGCTCGACGTGCGCCGCATCGAGACCCTCAAGGACGGCACCGAGGCCGTCGGCAACCGGGTCCGCGTCAAGGTCGTCAAGAACAAGATGGCCCCGCCGTTCCGGGTCGCCGACTTCGACCTGCTCTACGGCCAGGGCATCAGCCGCGAGGGCGGCCTGATCGACCTCGGCGTGGAGCACGGCTTCGTCCGCAAGTCCGGCGCCTGGTACACCTACGACGGCGACCAGCTCGGCCAGGGCAAGGAGAACGCCCGCAACTTCCTCAAGGCCAACCCGGACATGGCCGACGGGATCGAGAAGAAGATCAAGGAGAAGCTCGGCATCGGGCCGAAGGTCGACAAGGAGGCCGAGCCGGCCGCCGTGCCGGTGGACGGCGCTCCCGCGCCCGCCGCCGCGCCCGCCGCGCCCGTCACGGCCGCCGCCACCGGCCGCGCCGCCGCCGGGAAGAAGGCCAAGGCGGTCAAGGCCGCGGGCGATTCCTGACGGCGAATCCCCCGTTCCGGGTGACTCTTGACGAAGAGTGAGCGATGATCTCGTATGCAGGGCGGCGGCGCCCCACCGCGCACCGGCGCGCCGGTGCGCGGACCTTCCCCAACGGCGCCGTCGCTCTAGTTAATTTGCCTTGCCCTTGGCGGTCGGGCGTTGGACGCCCTCCCTTCGGCGGGCAATGCGTGCGATCGCTGCATCGCTCCGACTCGCCCTGGGGGCTCGCTGCGCGATCGGATTCTCGCTTCGCTTGAATCCGGCTTCGCTCGCGATCGCGACGGCCGAGGTC
The DNA here is from genome assembly GCF_040645715.1 of Spirillospora sp. NPDC046719. Classification (NCBI taxonomy): domain Bacteria; kingdom Bacillati; phylum Actinomycetota; class Actinomycetes; order Streptosporangiales; family Thermomonosporaceae; genus Spirillospora; species Spirillospora sp. NPDC046719. The sequence continues at coordinate 21,390 of NZ_JBEYYT010000087.1, forward strand.
GCCGCGTGGCCGGGCACAAACCCTGTCGCCGGTTGCGGCGGGCGGTCCTGCGCCCGGTCGTGGGCGCGACGGTCGAGGTGGTCGAGGCCGCCCAGGTCTCCGCGTGGGCAGGCACAAAGCCTGACGGCGGTTGCGGTCGGCGATCCTCGCTCGGCAGTGCGGCCGTCGGAGTCGGCGCGTGGCCGGGCGAAAACCCTCGTCTGTTGCGGCGGGTGGCCCTGGTCCGGTCATGGGCGCGACGGTCGAGGTGGTCGGTCGTCGCGTGGCGGCGCACAAAGCCTGTCGCCGGTTGCGGTGGGGCGAGCCTTCACTCGTCAGCGCGTCGGGCGGGGGCGTTGTGGGGCGGGCATGCTCTGACATTGGTCGTGGACGATTCTGGCGCTCGTGAGCGCGACGGGCGGTGAGTGGTCTGGAGGGGCGGGGCATGGACGGGCGTGGCGGGCGGCGCCGGGGCGGGGCGCGTGAGAAGGCGGAGTCCGGCGGGCGGGCGCCCGCTGACCCCGAGGCCGCGGCACGGGAGGTGTGCCTGCGGCTGCTGACGTCCTCGCCGCGCACCCGCGCGCAGCTCGCGGACGCCCTCCGGCGCAAGGACGTCCCCGACGACGTGGCCGAGAAGGTCCTCGGCCGGTTCACCGACGTCGGCCTCATCGACGACGAGGCGTTCGCCCGCGCCTGGGTGCAGTCCCGGCACGCCGGGCGCGGCCTGGCCAAGCGCGCGCTCGCCGCGGAGCTGCGCCGGCGCGGCGTCGCGGACGAGACCGTCAGCGACGCGGTCGAAGCCCTCGACCCGGGCCAGGAGGAGACGACCGCGCGGGCCCTGGTCGACCGCAAGCTGCCCGGCACCCGCGGCGTCGACCCCGCCAAGCGCATGCGCCGCCTCGTCGGCATGCTCGCCCGCAAGGGCTACCCGCCGGGCCTGTCCTACCGGGTCGTCAAGGAGGCCCTCGCCGACGAGGGCACCGACCCGGACGCCTTCCCCGACGAGCCGCCACCGCTCGACTGACTCTGCCCGATCTGTTCCGGTCGGTGGGCGACACGCCGGAAATGACGGAAGGGCTGACCGCGCGCCGCCCCCTCCCTGACTCCGGCGCCGGAAGATCGGGCAGGTGGCGCGGGGTGCGGGCGGGCGGATGGACCGGTAAGGGAGGACTCACGCCGACGTTCGGTTAGTCCGGAATGCCCGGCGTTTGCTTGCTCATTACCTCCATGCCGCTTACCGTTACGGCAGTGAGGAGTTACTCCGCGTCTCGCGGATTGCCATACGACCGAGCACGTTCCAGCAGCTGAGAGGCATACAGGACACGTTCGTCGACCGGAACCGGCCGTAACGCCCGGGCGCACCGCGCGGCCCGGCGGTGCCGTGTACCCGGCCGTCGGCCTGGCGCGAGTAAATCCTCGCTAGTCAGGGCCCCGATCCCGGGCGGGCCCGCGGCGAGGAAGGATCTGCCTCATGGAGAGCGTCCTGCTGGGTGCAGCGTTGCTGGTGACCCTGGTCGCTCTCGTCATCGTCATCCTGTGGCGTCCCGGCGTGTCCGGTAAGGCCGCCGCGGAGATGGCGCGCGCGCGGGGCGAGGCGGACGAGATCCGGGGGCGGGCCAAGCAGGAGGCCCGCGAGGCGCGCGAGCGGGCCGAGGCGCAGGCGGAGCGGATCGCCGCGTCGGCGCGCGCGGACGCCGAGGAGGAGGCCCGGGCCCTCCGGGACGACCTGCGGACCGCCAGGGAGGACCTGGAGCGCCGGGAGACCCGGCTCGCGGAGCGGGAGCAGCGCCTGGACGGCGAGATGCGCCGGCTCCAGGAGTGGGCCGACCGGCTCGCCGAGACCAAGCGGACCCTGGAAGCGCGCAAGAAGGAGCTCGCCGAGGTCGAGGACGAGCGCCGCAAGGTGCTGGAGCGCGCGGCCGGACTGACCGCCGAGCAGGCCAAGGGCGAGCTGGTCGCGGCGATCGAGAACCAGGCCAAGCGGGAGGCCATCCCGATCACCCGGGAGATCGAGAACGCGGCGCGGGCGGAGGGCGACAAGCGCGCCCGCAAGATCGTGACGCTGGCGATCCAGCGGGTGGCCAGCGAGCAGACCGCCGAGTCGGTCGTGTCGGTCCTGCACCTGCCGAGCGACGAGATGAAGGGCCGGATCATCGGGCGCGAGGGCCGCAACATCCGCGCGTTCGAGACCACCACCGGGGTGAACCTCATCATCGACGACACGCCCGAGGCGGTGCTGCTGAGCTGCTTCGACCCGGTGCGCAGGGAGGTCGGCCGGCTGACCCTGGAGAAGCTCGTGCTGGACGGGCGGATCCACCCGCAGCGGATCGAGGAGGTCTACGAGCGCAGCCGCAGCGACGTCGAGCAGCGGTGCGTGCGGGCCGGCGAGGACGCGCTCGTGGAGGTCGGTATCGCCGACATGCACCCGGAGCTGATCGCGCTGCTCGGCCGGCTGCGGTACCGGACGTCCTACGGGCAGAACGTGCTGAAGCACCTCATCGAGTCCGCGCACATCGCCGGGATCATGGCGAGCGAGCTGCGCCTGCCGGCGGACGTCGCCAAGCGGTGCACACTGCTGCACGACATCGGCAAGGCGCTCACGCACGAGGTGGAGGGCAGCCACGCGCTCATCGGAGCGGAGATAGCGCGCCGGTACGGCGAGGACGAGGACGTGGTGCACGCGATCGAAGCGCACCACAACGAGGTCGAGGTCCGCACGGTGGAGGCGGTGCTGACGCAGGCGGCGGACGCGGTGAGCGGCAGCCGCCCGGGGGCGCGCCGGGAGTCGCTGGAGGCCTACGTCAAGCGGCTCGAGCGGCTGGAGCAGATCGCCCGGGAGAAGCACGAGGGCGTGGAGAAGGTCTTCGCGATGCAGGCGGGCCGGGAGATCCGGGTGATGGTGAAGCCGGACTCGGTGGACGACATCCAGGCGCAGGTCATCGCGCGCGACATCGCCAAGCAGGTGGAGGACGAGCTCACCTATCCCGGGCAGATCCGGGTGACCGTGGTGCGCGAGTCCCGGGCGATCGAGTTCGCGCGCTGACCGGTGTGATCGTTCCCGTTGTGCGGGGGCGGGGAGATCGGTAGTTTTGCGCGATGCGCAATCGGTGGATGCGGTGGACGGCCGCGGGCGGCGCCTGCGCCGGCATCGTCGCGGCGGGCGCCGTCACGGTCTGGTACTCGGCGGGCGACGCCCAAGGCCGTACGGTGGCCGACACGTCCGCGAGCATGCGGATCAGCGCGGCCGACGCCGGCGACGCGTCCCGCTACTGGACGGCGAACCGGATGGCCGCGGCGACGCCCATCGACCGCCCGAACGGCGGCGCGTCCGGGCGGTCGCTGTCGGCGCAGTCGATCGTGCAGTCCAAGGCGTTCGCCGGGGTGCCGACGATCGGCGCGCTGTTCTTCAACAACGGCCAGGGCGACCACTTCTGCACCGCGAGCGTCGTGCAGAGCTCGTCGCAGCGGCTGCTGATCACGGCGGCGCACTGCCTGCACGGCGGCAAGGGCAAGCAGTACGCGACGAAGGTGGCGTTCGTCCCGAAGTACGACCGGGGGAAGCGGCCCTACGGCACGTGGACGGCCAAGATGCTGCTGGTCGACCAGCGCTGGATCACCAGCACGGACCCCGACCTGGACTTCGGGTTCATCGCGCTGAACGACCGGAGCGGCAAGACGATCCAGAAGGCGGTCGGCTACAACAAGCTCGCGATCAACCAGGGCGCCGGCAAGACGGTGAACGTGGCCGGCTACCCGAAGATCGCCTTCGATCCGCGCGACCGGCCCATCTACTGCCGGACGAAGACGGCGCAGCAGGCCAAGTTCCAGATCCGGATGGACTGCACGGGCTTCTACGGCGGCACGAGCGGCAGCCCGTGGCTGCTGAACTACAGCTACACGACGCAGAAGGGCGACATCAACGGCGTGATCGGCGGCTACCAGGGCGGCGGCTACACGGCGTCCCGGTCGTACTCGGCGTACTTCGACAACGACGTCTACAACCTGCGCGCCGCCGCCGACAAGCGCGCCGTCTGACCCGCCCCCTGACGGTCCTGCCCCGTCCGCCGGGTCCTGCCGGCGGACGGGACGGTGAAGGGGCTCAGGCCACCGTCAGGTCGATGGGGGCGACGTCCCGGGGCTCGAACCCGAGGGTCTGGCCGTAGAACGCGAGCTCGGCCTCCAGGCACGCGATGACGGTGTCGGCGCGGCGGAAGCCGTGCGACTCGCCTTCGAACGTCAGGTAGGCGTACGGCATCTTCTTGTTGGCGAGCGCGACCGCGAACCGCTCGGACTGGTCCGGCGGCACCACCGGGTCGTTGAGGCCCTGCAGGAGCAGCACCGGGCAGGCCGTCCGGTCGGCCCGGTTGAGCGGCGAGCGCTCCTCGTAGGCCCGCTCGAAGCCGGGCAGCGGGCCGATCAGCCCGAACAGGTAGTGCGACTCGAAGTCGTGCGTGGCCGCGGCGAAGCTCTGCAGGTCGCTGATCCCGAAGTAGGACGTGGCGGCCTTGAACAGGTCGGTCTGGGTGGCGGCGGCGAGCGTCGTCCAGCCGCCCGCGGAACCGCCCCGGATGGCCAGCCGCGCCGGGTCCGCTATGCCGCCGTCGACGAGCGCCTGAGCGGCGGCTATGGCGTCCTCGACGTCCACCACGCCCCACTGGCGGCGCAGCCGCTCGCGGTAGGCGCGCCCGTACCCGGTCGAACCGCCGTAGTTGACGTCGATGACGCCGATGCCGCGGCTGGTGAAGTAGCAGCGTTCCAGGTCGAGGTCCTTGGAGACCCGGCCGGTCGGGCCGCCGTGCACGAACACCACGTAGGGCGGCAGCTCGCCCTCGGGGGCGGCGGCCTCCGGGTTGGTCGGCGGGAACACGTAGGCGTGGACGGGGCGCCCGAACGGGCCTTCGAGGCGCTCGGTGCGCGGCTTCGACAGGTACGCCACGTCGGGCAGCTCGGCGAGCTCCCGGCGGAGCCCCTCGACGCGGCCCGTGGTGGTGTCGACGCGTACCACCGACGTCGGCAGGTCGGGGCCGCCCGCGATGCCGACGATCGTGGTGCCGTCGGCCGACAGCTGCGGGTGCCAGTCCTCGTACGGCACCTCGACGTCGACCAGGTCGAGCGTCTCGGGGTCGTAGATGCCCAGCCGCATGTCGCCTTCGCCGTGCAGGACGGCGAGGCGCCCGTCGTCCAGCAGCGCGTACGGCATGCCGCCGAGCTGCCAGAGCGCGCCGGTGAACTCCTCCTCGGCCGGGTAGAGCGCCTGCGGGGACTCGCCGTGCAGGCCGACCTGGTAGATGTTCCACCAGCCGGGCCAGTCGGAGATGACGTAGAGGGACTCGGGGGGGGGGGGGCCCGCGGCGGGCGCCCCCCCCGGGGGGGGACCCCCGGCGCGGGGGGGGGGCGGGCCGGGGGGGGCGGGGGCGGGGCCGGGGGGGGGGCTGTGGGCGCGGCGGGCCGGGCAGAGGG
>NZ_JBEYYT010000087.1:26838-27882 GCF_040645715.1 Spirillospora sp. NPDC046719
GGTGTCGCGGGGGGGGGGGCCCCCGGGCGCCGGCCGCGTGGTTCTTCGCCCCCGCCGCGGGCCTTGTGGCTTTTGACTAGGCGCCGCGCGGGCCCGCCCCCGCGGCCCCCCCCCCCCGACTCGGTGAGACCGCCCTTGACGGTGCGCGGCGCGACCGTGGTGCCGTCCTCGATGGCCGCCACGCGCAGCTCGGTGCCGTCCCAGGGCATGCGGGGGTGGTTCCACTGCACCCAGGCGAGGTGCCCGCCGCTCGGGGACGGGGCCGGCGACGCGTAGAAGTGCGCGCCGGTCACCAGCTCGCGGATGGCCCCGGCGTCGTCGGCGGCGCTCCCGTCCAGGGGGACGGCGACGATCGCGCGGCGGATCCCGGCGGCGGTGTCCCCGCCTTCGGGTGGCTCGGCGATGTGCCCCTCGCACACGCACCAGATCTCGGTGCCGTCGGGGGAGAGCACGTAGTCGGCATAACGCAGCCCCGCCTGGACGGCCGGCTCCGGGGTGAGCGGGTACGGCTTGGGGTCGCCCTCGTCAAGCCGGTGGAGGCGCTGGTCCTCGTAGTTGGAGAACACCAGCGACACGCCCTCGGCGGTACGGACCGGCAGGTATGACCGCCCGCCGTACTCGTGGACGCGCGTGCGGGCGTCCCACGGAGCCTGGAGCACCTCGGTGCGATGCCCGCCCTTGAGATGGATGACCGTCGTCCGCCCGCCCTCCTCGGGTCGGGTCTCCTGCCACCACACGTCATCACCCGCGACGGTGGGGAAACTGAGGCGCAGCCGGGCGCGGGCCACATCGGCCGCGGAGATGGGGGAAGGCCAGGAGCCGTAGGGGAGGGTCACACGAGCGGTCATACCAGGAATCGTCCCGCATACGGGGATCGGTTGGGGCCATGACGGGCGCTTTGACTTCGGAAAGATATGTGCCGGTCACGGGTGATCGGCGCCCCTTCGCCGCGCGGGCGGTCCGGGGCCGGGAAAGCGGAGGGGGGCCCCCCCCAAACGTGGGGCCCCCCGCGGCGGGCCGGGGGGGGGGGGGCGGCCCCCCCCC
>NZ_JBEYYT010000088.1:0-27881 GCF_040645715.1 Spirillospora sp. NPDC046719
GCCGCGGCGGTCGCTCCCGCGCACGCCGCCCCGCCCACGCACGCCGCCCCGCGCACGCACGCCGCCGCCCCCGGCACCACCATCACCGACTGCTCCGCCGCCCAGGTCGTCTCCAACGGCGGGTTCGAGAGCGGCACCTCGCCGTGGACCACCACGTCCGGGGTCGTCTCGGCCAACGGCAGCGGTGAGAGCGCCCACTCCGGCACCCACTTCGCCTGGCTCGACGGCTACGGCTCGTCCCACACCGACACCGCGTCCCAGTCGGTGACGCTGCCCGCCGGCTGCACGGCGACCCTGTCGTTCTACCTGCATGTCGACACCGACGAGTCGCCCGGCACCGCCTACGACAAGCTCACCGTGAAGATGGGCGGTGACACCGTCGCCACCTACTCCAACCTCGACGCCGCCTCCGGCTACGTGAAGAAGAGCATCGACGCGTCCGCCTACGCGGGCAAGACCGTCACGCTCTCCTTCTCCGGGACGGAGGACTCCGGCGCGCAGACCAGCTTCGTCCTCGACGACGTCGCCCTCGACGTCTCCGGCGGCGGCACGACGCCCCCGCCCACGGGCGACGGCACCCGCACTCCCGACGCGCAGTCCTACACGGTCAACCTCACCAGCGACGCGTCCGGCGCCAACTGGCAGGGCCACGAGTCGGTCGCGTTCACCAACACCGACTCCGCCCCGCTGTCGGAGGTCTACCTGCGGCTGTGGGACAACGCTCACGGCACCTGCCCGTCCAGCACACCGATCACCGTCACCAACGTCACCGGCGGCACCGCCTCCGCCCTCACGGTCGGCTGCACCGCGATGAAGGTGACGCTGCCGGGGCCGCTGGCGAAGGGGCAGAGCGCCACCGTCGCGTTCGACCTCGCCATCGCGGTGCCGTCCGGCGCCGACCGGTTCGGGCACGACGGGGCGTACAACTTCCTCGGCAACGCCCTGCCCGTCCTCGCCGTCCACGACGGCGACGGCTGGCACCTCGACCCGTACACCAACAACGGCGAGTCGTTCTACGGCCTGGCGAGCGACTACAAGGTGACGCTCGACCACCCGGCCTCGCTGTCCGTCCCCGCGACGGGCACGTCCGTCGACACCCCCGGCTCGTCCGGCCGGACGGTCACGACCGCGACCGCGTCGCACGTCCGCGAGTTCGCCTGGGGCGCCGGCCCGTTCTCCAAGATCTCCGCCACCTCGCCGAACGGCGTCAAGGTGAACATGTACTGGGTGAGCGGCATCAGCCAGTCCAGCGCCCAGCAGATGCTGTCGCTCGCCACCAGCGCGATCGACGCCCACTCCGGCCGCTTCGGCGCCTACCCGTACGGCGAGGTCGACGCGATTCTCGACAACAACTTCTGGTTCGGCGGCATGGAGTACCCCGGCTTCGTCCTCGACCTGGTCAGCACCGTGGCGCTGCCGCACGAGCTGGCGCACCAGTGGTGGTACGGGATCGTCGGCGACGACGAGTACAACCATCCGTGGCTGGACGAGGCGTTCGCCGACTACGCGACCGACCTGTACCGCGGGATCAGCGGCGCGGGCTGCTGGAACAGCGTGTCGTGGGCCTCGTCCGACGAGAAGATCACCAACTCGATGGCGTACTGGGACGCGCACTCGTCCCGCTACTCCACCGTCGTCTACGACTACGGCAAGTGCGCCCTGCACGACCTGCAGCGCGTGATCGGTGACTCCGCCATGGCGAACCTGCTCAAGACCTACGCGGCGAGCCACTGGTACGGCATCTCCACCACCGCCGAGTTCAAGAAGGCCGCCCAGGCGGCCACCACCACCGACCTCACGTCCTTCTGGACCCAACACCGCATCGAAGGCTGACCCGCCCGCGAGGCGCACGGCGGACGACGCCCCCGCCGTGCGCCTCCGCGCCGTTGAGGAGGTTGGCCGCCTTCGGCCTTTCCACCGGTCGGTGGCCTGATCTGCCTGGTACGAGATCCACTCGGCTGCTTGAGTGAGAGCCCCGCCGCCAGGTGACGATCCGAGGAGTTCCAGGCATGACGACAGATGCGCTCGCCGAACCGGTTCCGGAGCCGGCCGGACGCGGGCAGCGAGTCCTCGACCTCCTGGACAAGGCGATCGACCTGCAGAGCCCGCTGGTGCGCAAGAACATCGCCCGGGCCCGCCAGCGGAACCCGGACGCGTCACCGGCGCAGGTCATCCGGAATCTGGAGCGGATGTACGTCAGCGCCCTGACCGGGTCGGGCGCCGCGGTCGGAGGGACCGCGGCCGCGCCGGGCGTCGGCACGGGAGTCGCGCTGGCGCTGACGGCGGGCGAGACCTTCTCGTCCCTCGAACTGAGCGTCCTCTTCGCACTCTCGGTGGCAGAGGTCCACGGAGTCCCCATCGACGAACTCGAACGACGCCGGACGATCGTGATGGGGATCCTGCTCGGCGGGTCCGGCTCCGGCACCATCTCCAAGGCCGCCGAGGTCACGGGGAAGCACTGGGCGAAGCAGATCGTCGCCAAGGTGCCCGCCGACGCGCTGCGTCAGATCAACAAGGTCCTCGGCAGGCACTTCATCACGAAGTACGGGACCAAGCAGGGGGTCATCGTCCTTGGCCGGGTGGCGCCGTTCGGCATCGGCGCCGTGATCGGCGGCGGCGCCAACGCCGCCGTGGCGGCCCTGGCCGTGAAGGCCAGCCGCCGCGCATTCGGCGACCCTCCGGAAGCATGGCCGGGGCAGGAGAGCACCCCGGCAACGTCCGAGGCGACTGCCGATGAGGACTAGAAAGCCCGCCTCAACACCGCGCCCTGGCCCCGCCCGCCCCGCGGCCGACGCCCGCCCGTTCCGCAGCGCCGCAGGCTGGTGCCGCTCCGCGTAAGTTCGTGGAGGGGTGACGGAAGGCAGGTCTGGACACGTCGGCTGTGTCAGGCGAAGGAGAAGTGCGCGGCGGCTTCGGTGGGAGTGATCGCTTGGCGGCGTCCGGGGACGTCGTGGACGCTGGTCGCGCCCTCGGCGCGCAGTCGGTCGGCGCCGGCGTCCCGGGCCATGATGGCGGCGTAGTCACGGACGTCCGCGGCGGTGAGGTCCGTGCGGCCTCGCTCGGTGTACTGCTGGAGGAGGTCGGTGACGTCCGGGTCGAATCGCAGCATGGTCACCGGGGCGTTGAAGCGCCTGGCGATGGCGATGAGTCGTGCGCGTGCCCGCGGCGTGACGTTCGTCGACTCGGCGACCGCGCTGTGCCCGGCGGCGAGCCTGGCGACGATCCTGCGGTCGCGTTCCTCGAAGATCAGTGCGTCCGCCGCGTCGGATTCCGCTTGTGCGGGTGAGGTGCCGAAGAACTCCGCGCGGATCTCGTCGCTGGACACCACGGCTTCGGCGTCGATCTGCCGGCGCGCGATCAGTGCCCGAATGAAGCTGGTCTTGCCCGAGGCCGGTGGGCCGACGAGGACGACGAGTCCTGCCGGCACCCGGATGACGGGCGCGAGACCGTTGGGGCGGAGGTCACCTGCGCGGTCGAGGGCTTCCTCGGGGGAGTCGGCGGGCAGTCCGCGCAGGTGGTGCTGCATCGGTTCCGGGGGGTTCTCGGGCATGGGCCCATCCTGCCGGGCGGGCGCCGCCCGTTCTCCGCGGACGCCTGGGGGTTGACGGGGGGTGCTCGCCGTGCGATAACAGCGTTACTGACCAAAAACGTTGTTATCGAGGATGGTATGGCGTCGAGCGCGTACGAGCTGGCCCAGCGGCAGGGGGACGAGGCGATCCGCACATCGCTGCTGGACGCCGCCAGCCGCCTGCTGGCCGAAGAGGGACCGGGGGCGCTGGCGCTGCGCCGGATCGCCGCCGAGGTCGGCTGCTCCACGACCGTCCTGTACCGGATGTTCGAGAGCAAGGCGGGGCTGATCGAAGCCCTGTACGTGGAGGCGTTCGAGCGGTTCCGGCGGCGGCTCGCGGCGGTGCCGGAGCGGTCCGACCCGCTGGAGCACCTCATCGACCTTGGACGCGCCTACCGGGACAACGCCCTCGCCGAGCGCAACTACTACCGGCTGATGTTCGGCGAGCCCATCCCCGGGTTCCGGCCGAGCGACGAGGCCCTGGTCCAAGCCGCGGAGACCTTCACGATCCTGCAGGACGCCGTGGCCGGCTGTGCCGCCGCGGGGCTGCTGTCCGGCGGCGATCCGCGCCATGTCGCCGCGTCGCTCTGGGCCGCCATCCACGGCGTGGTCAGCCTCGAACTCGCCGGCCACCTCCCCGCCGACGCCGCCGAGGTCTTCGAGGCCACCCTCCTCGCCATGGGAGCCGGCCTGTTCCGCACCCCTTCCGCACCCGAGAAACGAGGCCCCTGATGCCCAGCCCGTTCCTGGAAGGCCCTTACGCCCCCGTCACCGAGGAGACCACCGCCCACGACGTGCCCGTCACCGGGCGCGTCCCCGCCGAGCTCAACGGCCGCTACCTGCGCATCGGCCCGAACCCGCTCGGGCTGGAGGACCCCGAGTCCTATCACTGGTTCCTCGGCGACGGCATGGTCCACGGCGTGCGGCTGCGCGACGGCCGCGCCGAGTGGTACCGCAACCGCTGGGTGCGGTCCCGGCGGGTGGCCGCCGGGCTCGGCGAGCCGTGGCCGGAGGGGCCGGTCTTCGACGACTTCGACTTCGCCCCGAACACCAACGTGATCGGGCACGCGGGCCGCACGTTCGCGCTGATCGAGGGCGGGTTCCGGCCGTACGAGCTGGGTCACGACCTCACCACCCTCGGCCCCTGCGACTTCGGCGGCACCCTCAAGGGCGGCTACACCGCGCACACCAAGAAGGATCCCGCGACCGGCGAGCTCCACGCGATCGCCTACTACTTCGGCTGGGAGCACCTCCAGTACACGGTGCTGAGCGCCACCGGGCTCGTCACCCGGTCGGTGGAGATCCCCGTCTCCGACGGCCCGATGGTGCACGACCTGGCGCTCACGGAGAAGTACGTCATCGTCTACGACCTGCCCGTCACGTTCTCCATGCCGCTGGCCGCCGCCGGCACCACCCTCCCTTACGCCTGGAACGACGAGCACCCGGCGAGGATCGGCCTCCTGCCCCGTACCGGCGACGCGTCCGACGTGCGGTGGATCGACATCGAGCCGTGCTGGGTGTTCCACACCATGAACGCCTACGACGACGGCGACCGGATCGTGCTCGACCTGGCGAAGTTCCCCAGCTTCCTGCGGGACGGCCGCCTGGAGGGCAACCCGCCACCGGTCCTGGACCGCTGGACCATCGACCCGGCCGCCGGGACCGTCGCGCAGCGGACCCTCGACGACCGCGCCCAGGAGTTCCCCCGCGTCGACGAGCGGCTGACGTCCCGGCCGCACCGCTACGGCTACACCGTCGCCTCGGAGTCGTCGCCCGGCGAGCTCGTCGGCGACGGCCTCCTCAAGCACGACTTCCGGACCGGCCGCACCGACGTCCGCCGTTTCCCCGCGGACGCGGTGGTCGGCGAGGCCGTCTTCGTCCCGTCCGCGCCCGACACCGCCGAGGACGACGGCTACCTGATGGTCCTCGCCTACGACACCGACCGCGCCGCCACCGACCTCGTCATCCTCTCCGCGCAGGACTTCACCGGCCCTCCGGTCGCCGTCGTCCACCTCCCCGTCCGCGTCCCGCCCGGCTTCCACGGCAACTGGCTCCCCGACCGCTGACCCGCCGCGCCGGCGGGATCGGCCGGCGGGGTCAGCTGTCGAAGCCGAGGCCGAGGGTGTCCATGGCGCGGAGCCACAGGTTGCGCCGGCCGCCGTTGGTGTCGGCGCGGGCCATGGAGCGGCGGGTCAGTTCGATGCCGAGCCAGCGCAGGGGTTCGGGCGGGAACGGGACGGGCTTGGTGCGCACCATCGCGAGCCGGGTGCGCGGCGTGTCCAGGCCGTCGAGCCGGTCGAGGATCACCTGGGCGGCGAAGCGGGTCGCGCCGACGCCGAGGCCGGTGAAGCCGAGCGCGTAGGCGGCGCGGCCCTGCGCGGCGGTGCCGAAGAACGCGGAGAACCGGGTGCAGGTGTCGATGACGCCGCCCCAGGTGTGGGTGAACCGGACGTCTTCGAGCTGCGGGAACGTGCGGAAGAAGTTGCCGGCGAGGACGCGGAAGGTGTCGGGGCGCTGGTCGAGGTCCGCCGACATCCGGGAGCCGTAGTGGTAGACGGCGTCGTAGCCGCCCCACAGGATCCGGTTGTCGGCGGTCAGCCGGTAGTAGTGGAACCGGCTGCCCGAGTCGGCCATGCCGTGCCGGTTCCGCCAGCCGATGGCGGCGAGCTGGGCGTCGGTCAGCGGTTCGGTGACCATCGCGTAGTCGTAGACGGGGACGACGTACGGGCGGACCCGGTGGACGAGCGAGGGGTACGCGTTGGTGGCGAGGGCGACGCGGCGGGCGACGACGCGGCCGTAGGCGGTGGTGACGACCATGCCCGGGCCGCGCGCGGCGAGGGAGGTGGCGGGGGTGCGCTCGTAGATGCGGACGCCGAGCCGGAGGCACGCGTCGCGCAGGCCCCAGGCGAGCCGGGCCGGGTTGACGAGGGCGGTGCCGTCGCGGTCGAGGAGGCCGGCGAGGTAGGTGGGGGAGGCGACCTCGGCCCTGACCTGCTCGGTGTCGAGGAACTCGGGGGACAGGCCGTGGCGGCGCATGGCCTCGGCCTCCTCGCGCAGCTCCAGGACCTGGTGGGGGCGGGTGGCGACGTTGAGCTCGCCGGTGCGCTCCCAGTCGCAGCCGATGCCGTGCCGGCGCAGCGCGTCCTCGATCTCGTCGAGGTTGCGCATGCCGAGCCGTTCGAGTTCGGCGATCTCGCCGGGCCAGCGGGCGAGGCCGTTGCCGAAGCCGTGGGTGAGGCTGGACGAGCAGAACCCGCCGTTGCGCCCGGACGCGGCCCAGCCGGCCTCGCGGGCCTCGACGAGGACGACGTCGCGGCCGGGGTCGCGCTCCTTGGCGAGCAGGGCGGTCCAGAGGCCGCAGTAGCCGCCGCCGACCACGGCGAGGTCGGCGTGCTCCTCGCCGGCGAGGGCGGGGAGGGCCGCGGGGCGCGCGGGGTCGTCCAGCCAGAAGGGGACGGGTTCGGCGTGCACGAGCGCGCGTGCGGGATCAGCGGCGATGGCCTGCGACATGCCACTAATTTAGCGGCTTGCGGGCAAGATTTCACTAATCGAGTCGCGACGACTAGGCATGGCTACTGATTTAGTGGTCAGTGTGTGCCCCAGCGGTAGCTCTCCTTGCGCAGCTGGAGGTACACGAACGTCTCGGTGCCCGCGACCCCGGGGATGGAGCGGATGCGGGACGCCAGCACCTCCGCGAGGTGCGCGTCGTCGTCGCAGACGATCTCGCAGAGGATGTCGAAGCCGCCCGCGCACAGTACGACGTAGATGGTCTCCGGCATGTCCGACAGCGCGGACGCGACGGGTTCGAGGGGGCCGGAGACCCGGACCCCGACCATCGCCTGCCGGTGCCCGCCGACCAGCAGCGGGTCGGTGACGGCGACGATCTGCATCACGCCGGACTCGGTGAGCCGCTGCACCCGCTGCCGGACGGCCGCCTCCGACAGGCCGACCACCTTGGCGATCGCCCCGTAGGAGCGCCGGCCGTCCTCCTGCAGCTGCTCGATGATCTGCCAGGAGATGTCGTCGAGGTCCGGCCCGGCCGTGCTCTTCCTGCTCATGGCCCGCATCATCGCAGGCCGCCGCGCGGGCGGCGGGCGGATCCCCCGCATCAGGGGACGCCACCGGCCGGAGCGGGGCGGATCAGGAGAAGGCGGGCGGGGCGATGCGGGGCGCGCGGTCCTCGACCGCCTGCGCCGCGTCGAGGACGAGGTCCTCGGCGAACCGGCCGCCGATCAGCTGGACGCCGATCGGCAGGCCGTCCGCGACCGCCGCCGGCACCGAGACGCCGGGGAACCCGAGGACGGGCAGGGACGTCATCGGCCACTGCGCGTCGACGATGCTCCGGCCGCGGTCCGGGTCGAGGATGTCGGCGTCCTGCTCGAAGGGCGGCTCGGCGGAGACGGGGGTCAGCAGGAGCATGCCGGTGCCGAGCATCTCCTGGAGCCGGGTGATCAGCGTCGCGCGGCGGGCCCAGCCGCCGAGGTAGGCGGGGAGGCCGGGCTCCTCGCCCCACAGCCCGGCGGCGTGCTCGAACGCGTACCGCATGTGGACGCGGAGCGGCTCGTCGGCCATCTCCAGCATGCCGGGCATGCCGGGGCGCAGGTCCTCGAACAGCAGCAGCGACCAGAGCCGCGCGGCCTCGGCGAGCAGCGGCAGTTCGATCTCCTCGACCGCGTACCCGGCGTCCGCGAGCCACCGCGCCGCCTCGCTCACCGCCGCGTCGACGGCGGGGTGCGGCTTGGCGATGCCGACGTCCCGGACGACCCCGACGCGGACCGGGCCGGCCGGGGGAGCGGCGGGGGCGGGCAGGGCCGGGACGCCGAACGGGTCGCGCAGGTCGGCGCCCGCCATGGCGTGCAGGGCGAGCCGCGCGTCGGCGACGGTGCGGGCCATCGGACCCTGCACGGCCCACGCCTGGACGGTGAGGGGCGGCTCGGGTCCGGTGTCCTCGGGGGCGATCCAGTTGGAGACGAGCCCGACGGTCGGGCGGACGCCGACCACGCCGCAGCAGCCGGCGGGGAAGCGGATCGAGCCGCCGATGTCGTTGCCCTGCGCGAGCGGCGTCATCCCGGCGGCGAGGGAGCTGGCGGCGCCGCCGCTGGACCCGCCAGGGGTGTGCGCGGCGCTCCACGGGTTGAGGGTGCGGCCGTGCGGCTCGTTCTCGGTGAACCAGCGGACGGAGAACGCGGGCGCGTTGCTGCGGCCGAGGAAGACGGCGCCGGCGGCGCGGAGCGCGGCGATGGACGCGTCGTCGTGCGCGGCCCTCATCCCGGCCATGGCGGCGACGCCGTGGCTCATCAGCGCGCCGCGCTGCGGCGTGTTGATCTTCGTGGAGACGGGGACGCCGTGCAGCGGGCCGAGTTCCTCGCCCGCGGCCACGGCGGCGTCCGCGCGGCGCGCGTCGGCGAGGGTCTCCTCGGGGCGGACGTCGGCGAGCGCGTTCAGTTCGGGGTTCACCGCCTCGACCCGGGCCAGGCAGGACTCCGCCACCTCGACGGCCGAGACCCGCCGCTCGCGGATCAGCGCGGCGACCTCGGTCACGGGCAACTGCCACAGTTCCATGCCTGCTCCTCGGGCTGCTGGGGGCGTCACGTGGGCCGGAGCGCACCGGCGATGGCGAGGAGCGTACGTGATGCAACGCTGATGTACAACGGTGTTGTACGACGCGTTCTCCGGCGTTACCCTGCGGGCATGCCGGTGGAGATCGATATCGACCAGCGCCTCGCGACCATCGCCGACGCCACCCTGGACATCGTGGCGGCGGACGGTCTCGACGGCGTGTCCATCCGGGCCGTCGCCAAGCGGATCGGCGGCTCGACGACGCTCGTCACCAACTACCTGCCCACTCGGGAGGCGCTGCTGCGCAACGCGATAGAGCACGCCATGCGGGACTGGGACGCCGACCTGGACCAGGCCCTCGAAGGGACCCCCGCACCCGGGCGGCTGGCGGTCCTGGCCCGCTGGGCGTGCTCGACCACCGGCAACGACGAGGTGCTCCGCCGGCTGTTCCTGGAGATCCTCGGCCGCAGCGGCCGGGGGTCGGAGGCGCTCCAGCTCATCCAGGACGACGCGCGCCACAACCTGGACGGGCTCGTCGACGCCGCGCGGGACGCGGGCGCCGCCGACGCCGCGTTCGCCGCCGACGTCCTGCACCTGGTGTTCCGCGGCTTCTATGTCTCCAGCCTGGAGGCGCCCGAGCGCTGGAACAGCGAGCGGATGGCGCCGCTCGTCGACCGGCTCGTCCGGATGCTGACCACCGGACCGTGACGAGCCACCGGGCCGAGATGAGGGAGCGCGCTGATGGACCTGGACGCGAGGGCGGGCCGCGGGGGCGCCCGCTCAGCCGCGCGCCTCCGTGTCGCCGGCCGGTTCCGGCTCGGGCGTTCCGGTGCCGGCCGTGCCCGCGGGCCGGTGCCGGGCCTTCAGGGCCGCGAGGAGCTGCGCGGCCAGGGTCTTCATGCCGGCCTGGCGGGTCGCGGGGAAGGGCAGCGGCGCGAGGGTCGAGTGCCCGAACGCCATGCAGATCAGCGCGTAGGCGAGCTGCAGGCTCTCCGCCGGGCCGCAGCCCGGGACGGCGTCGCGGATCGTCCCGGCGATCTCGCGTTCGAGCCGGCTGTAGCTGTCGTAGATCCGGCCGCGGAGCCGGACGTCGTGCATCGCGCCGCTGATCAGCGCCTCGATGACGAGGTCGTCCTCGTTGCGCGCCATCTGCGGGCCGAACAGGTAGTCCACCAGCGCGGGCAGCCGCGCGGCCGGTTCCCGGTCGTTCAGCGCGGCCCGCATCGAGGCGAAGTACGGGGTGATGACGTGGTCCCACAGGGCGTCGATGAGCTCGTCGCGGTTGCCCGCGTAGTGCCGGACGTGCGACCGGCTCATCCCGGCCGCCGCGGCGATCCGCTCCTGCGTGCTGCCCGCCAGCCCGTACCGGGCGACCGACCGGGCGGCGGCCCGCAGGATCTGCTCGCGCCGCTCGGCGGCGAGGCTCGGCCGTCCCAACGGTCCCCCTTTTTTTGCCTTCGATAGTTCTGCAGAACGGAAGCTCAACCCGCGCCTCAGCGTAGCGCGGTGATCCCTCATAAGCAGCCTGGGAATGCCCCTGGCCTGACGTCCCATCGTTTTGTTTTGCGGTATTGACAATCAACTCCGCAACGCATCACGCTGCGAATCCTCCCCGGTCACGGCCCGTCCACCACTCGAAGGGTCCACGCCATGACACGTTCACGCCTGGCCGCGATCACCGCGATCCTCGCCGGCTCCTGCACCCTCGCCGCGTGCGCGGACGGCGGCGGGTCCGCGGCGGCGGCCGCCCCGGACCTCACCACCTCCGTGCCGTCCCCGGCCCGGGACGTCGACACCGTCACCTGGAACCTGCCGCCCGGCGAGCCGCCCACGCTCGACCCGGCGCAGTCCGCGATCGAGTCCGTCAGCACGCCGCTCGCGAACATGTGCGAGGGGCTGTTCACCTTCGGCCCTGACTACGAGCGGCGACCCGCGCTCGCCACGTCCGTGGACCACCCCGACGACCTCACGTACGTGATCCACCTGCGCGAGGGCGTGCGGTTCTGGGACGGCAGGCCCGTCACGCCCGACGACGTCGTCTACAGCGTCAAGCGGATCCTCGACCCGAAGCTCGGCTCGTCCTGGATCGGCTGGGCGGAGCGGCTCCGGAGCATCGAGCCCACCGGCGACCACGAGGTCACCATCAAGCTGAAGCAGCCGGACGTCCTCGTCCCGAACTTCTTCGCCACGCCCGCGTTCGACGTCGTCGAGAAGGCGTTCGCGGAGTCCGCGGGCAAGGACTTCGGGACGGCCGGGCACGGCGTGATGTGCACCGGCCCCTACAAGCTCGCGGGCTGGACGCAGGGCCAGAACATCACCCTCATCCGCAACGACGGGTGGTGGAACGCCCAGGTGAAGCCGAAGGTGAAGAACCTCAGGTTCACCTTCATCACCGACCCGTCCGCGCAGACGGCCGCGCTGGACAGCGGCGACGTGGACGGCCAGTTCAGCGTCCCGCGCGCGGCGCACGTCCGGTTGAAGGGCAAGGGGAACCTGCTGTTCGGGCAGAGCCTGTCGCCGACGTTCCTGTCCGTCCTGAACCAGAAGGGCGCGCTGTCGGACCCGGCGACGCGGCAGGCCGTGCAGGCGCTGATCGACTACAAGGGCATCATCAAGTCGGTCTACCAGGGCGCGGCGCAGCCGCTGCGGGCGCTGGTCCCGCCGGCGGCGTGGGGCTACGGCAAGGACGTCTACCAGCAGGCGTACAACGCGCTGCCGGAGCCCGCGCAGGACCTGGAGAAGGCCAAGAAGCTCGTCGCCGGGTCGGCGAAGGCCAAGCAGAAGATCGTCCTCGCGTACACGACGGCGATCGACGAGGAGACGCGGACCGCGACCGCGATCGCCGACGCCGCCTCGCAGGCCGGGATGCACATCCAGCTGAAGCCGCTGACCGCCGAGCAGTACGGCGCGATGTTCGCCTCGCCGCAGGCCCGCGCGGGCGTCGACCTGTTCCTGTCGAGCGGCTACCTCGACTTCCCCGAGCCGCTGACGTACTACCAGTTCTTCACGACCGGCAACTTCTACAACTTCGCCGGTTACAGCGACAAGGAGTACGACACCGCGATCCGGACGGCCATCGCGACCGCCGACCCGGCGGCCCGCGCCCGCGAGGTGGCCAAGGCGCAGGCGATCATGGCGCACGACCTGGTGAACATCCCGATCGCGACGCAGTACGTCAACGTCTACTACAAGTCCGGCCTGACCGGGCTCGTCCCGCGGCAGAACTACCTGTACGTGCCGTGGGCGACGACGCTCGGCGGCAAGGGATGACCGCCCGCGCGCTCGCGCCCTGGATCGGGAGGCGCGCGCTCGGCGCGGTCCTGACGGTCCTGGTCGCGTCGGTCCTCATCTACGGGGCGCTGCGGCTCGTCCCCGGCGACCCGGTGCTGGCGGTGACGTCCGGGCGGCGCCTCACCCCAGGCCAGATCGACGCCCTCCGGCACGCCTACGGGCTCGACAAGGGGTTCGCGCAGGGGTACCTCGCGTGGATCGGCGACGCGCTCCACCTGGACCTCGGAAGGTCGCTGACCTACCAGACCAGCGTGACGTCGCTGATCGGGAGCCGGCTCGGGGTGTCCGGCCTGCTCATCGCGTACTCGGCGGTGCTCGCCATCGCCGTCGGCGCGGGCGTGGCGCTGGCGTCGGCGGTCAAGGGCGGGGCGACCGACCGGATCGCGGCGGTCGCCGCGTCCGTCACCACCGCGACGCCCCCGTTCGTGGCGGCGATCGTGCTGCTGTCGGTGTTCGCCGTCGGGCTCGGCTGGTTCCCGTCCACCGGCACGGGCGCCGGCCTCACCGACCGGCTCTGGCACCTGACGCTGCCCGCGACCGCGATGGCGATCGCCGCGTTCGGCGTCCTCGCCCGCGTCGGGAACGCCGCGTTCGCCGACGAGCTGGGCCGCGAGCACGTGCAGGCGGCGCGCAGCCGCGGCGTGGACGGCGCCGCGCTGATCCGCCGGCACGTCGTCCGCAACGCGCTCGGGCCGCTGCTCACCGTCATCGGGGTGCTGGTCGCGAGCCTGTTCGTCGGCACCGCCGTCATCGAGACCGCGTTCGGGCTGGACGGCGTCGGCTCGCTGCTCGTCACGTCCGTGTCGCGGCGGGACCTCCCGGTCGTGCAGGGCGTCTCGCTGCTCGGGGTGCTGCTGTTCGTCGCGGTGAACACGCTGGTCGACCTGGCGCTGCCGTTCATCGACCCGCGGGTGGCGACGGGAGGGCCGCGCCGATGACGCCGACGATCCCCGCGCTGCGGGCGCGCGGCGCGGGACGGCGCCGCCGCCCGCTCGGCGTCTCGCTCGCGGTCGCGTTCCTGCTGGTCGCCGCCGTCACCGGCGCGCTCGCCCCGCTGCTCGCGCCGCACTCCCCGAACGCCACGAGCCTGCTGGACTCGCTCGCGCCGCCCGGCACGTCCGGGCACCTGCTCGGCACCGACTCCACCGGCCGCGACGTGCTGTCCCGGCTGATGTACGGGGCGCGGCTGTCGCTGCTCGCGCCGCTCGGCGTGGTGGTGCTGTCCGGGGTCCTCGGGACGGCGGCGGGGCTGCTGGCCGCCCGCGCCGGCGGCTGGGTGGACGCCGTGCTGTCCCGCGCGATGGACATCGTGTTCTCGTTCCCGAGCCTGCTGCTCGCGATGCTGGTCGTCGCGGTGTTCGGGCCCGGGCTGACCGCCCCGATCTGCGCGCTGGCCGTCGGCTACACGCCGTTCCTCGGCCGCGTCGTGCGGAGCGTCGCGCTCCAGGAGGGCGCCCGCCCGTACATGGAGAGCTACCGCGCCATGGGCTTCGGGGAGCTGCGGACGACCGTCCGGCACCTGCTGCCGAACATGCTGCCGGTGCTGCTCGCGCAGAGCGCGCTGTCGTTCGGCTACGCGATGGTCGACCTGGCGTCGCTGTCCTACCTGGGCCTCGGCGTCCGCCCGCCCGCCGCCGACTGGGGCTCGATGATCAGCCAGGCGCAGAGCGCGATCCTCCAGGGCTCGCCGTGGAGCGGGCTGATCCCCGGCGTCGCCGTGCTGCTCACCGTCGTCAGCGTGAACGTGCTGGGCCAGCACATCGGCGGGTCCATCGCGAGGAGAGGGAGCGAGGGGACGTGACCGTGCAGGACAAGGACACCGTGCAGGACAAGGACACCGCGCCGGCGGAGGCGGCGGCCCGCCGGGACGCGCTCCGCATCGCCGGGCTGAGCCTCGGCATCGGCGCCGGAGAGGGCGCGGTCCCGCTGCTGGACGGCGTGACCGTCCGGGTGGGGCGGGGCGAGACGGTCGGGCTGGTCGGCGAGTCGGGGTCGGGCAAGTCGCTGACGGCCCGCGCCGCGCTCGGTATGTTCCCGCGCGGCGCCCGCGCCACCGGGTCGGTCGCCGTCGCGGGCGTCGACGTGCTCGCCGCCGGCCGGGCCGCGCTGCGCGACCTGCGCCGCGCCCGCGCGTCGATGATCTTCCAGGACCCGCGGGCCGCGATCAATCCGGTGCGCCGCGTCGGCGACTACCTCACCGAGGGGCTGCGGGCCCGCGGCGTGCCGGCCCGCGAGGCCGCCGCGACCGCCCTGGAGCTGCTGGAGCAGGTCGGCATCCGGGACCCGCGCGGCGCGCTGCGGCGCCACCCGCACGAGTTCTCCGGCGGCATGCTGCAGCGCGTCGTGATCGCCGGGGCGCTGTCCACCGGGCCCGAGCTGCTGCTCGCCGACGAGCCCACGACCGCGCTCGACGTCACCACGCAGGCCGAGGTCATCGCGCTGCTCAAGGAGATGCAGCGCACCCGCGGCACCGGGATGCTATTCGTCACCCACGACCTCGACCTCGCCGCCGCCATCTGCGACCGCGTCTACGTCATGTACGCGGGACGGATCGTCGAGGAGGCCGCAGGCGCCGCGCTGTTCTCGTCGCCCGCGCACCCGTACACGCGGGCGCTGCTGGAGGCGAGCCCGTCCGTGCACGGCGACCGGACGGAGATCAGGGCGATCCGGGGGCGGCCCCGCTCGCTCGCCGAGGCGCCGTCCGGGTGCGCGTTCCGCGACCGCTGCCCGCTGGCGGCCGACGACTGCGCCGCGTCGGTGCCCGCCGTCCGCGCGCACGGGACGTCCGCCGTCGCGTGCGTCCGCCCCGAGGAGGTGACGCCGTGACGTCCGCGGACGAGGCCGCCGGGCCGGCGCGGCCCGGCGAGCCGGTGCTGAGCGTGTCGTCGCTGGTCAAGAGGTTCGGGACGGTCACCGCCGTGGACGGGGTCGGCTTCGAGCTGATGCCCGGCGCGTCGCTCGGGATCGTCGGCGAGTCCGGGTCCGGCAAGACGACCACCGCCCGGATCCTCGCCGGGCTCGACGCGCCGACGTCCGGGACCGTGCTGCTCGCCGGCGAGCCCGTCACCGGACGGTCCCGGCGCGACCGGCTCCGCCGCGCCCGCCTCCTCCAGATGATCTTCCAGGACCCGTACGGGTCGTTCGACCCGCGGCGGACCATCGCCGAGTCCATCGCCGAGCCGATGCGGCTGCACCTGCCCGGCACCGCGAAGGACCGCCGGGACCGCGTCGCCGAGCTGCTCGACCAGGTCGGGCTCAGCGCGCGCGCCGGCGGGTCGCTGCCCCGCGACCTGTCCGGCGGGCAGCGGCAGCGCGCCGCGATCGCCCGCGCGCTCGGCATCCGGCCGCGCGTGCTGGTCCTGGACGAGGCGGTCGCCGCACTCGACGTGTCCATCCAGGCGCAGATCCTCACCCTGCTGGACGAACTGCGCCGCGACACCGGCATCGCCTACGTGTTCGTCTCGCACGACCTCGCCGTCGTCCGCCACATCACCGACACCGCCGTCGTGATGCGGCACGGCCGCATCGTCGAGCGCGGCGCCACCGAGACGATCCTGCGCGACCCGCGGCACCCCTACACCCGCCTCCTGCTCGACTCGATCCCCGCGCCCGGCTGGGACCTCGACCGCGTGGCCCGCGACCGCCGCGCCCTCGACCAGGCCCGCTGAGGCGACCCCGGCCCCCCGGGACAACCCGAACCACGGAGAACACGTGCTGAACATCGAACGGGTCGGCCCCGCCGCCGTGCCCGCCGACGCCGACCAGGCCATGGTCCCCATGCGGGACGGCGTCCGGCTGGCCGCCGACGTCTACCGCGCCGCCTCGCCGTCGCCCGGACCGGCCGTCCTCGTCCGGCTCCCGTACGACAAGGACGGCGCCTACTGCTTCATGCCGCTGATCGGCCGCTACTTCGCGGCGCGCGGCTACACCGCCGTCGTCCAGGACGTCCGGGGCAAGTACCGGTCCGAAGGCGCGACGGAGTTCGCCGTCCATGAGGTCGACGACGGGCACGACACCCTGCAATGGGTCGCCGAGCAGCCGTGGTGCAACGGTGACGTCGTGATGTGGGGCGACTCCTACTACGGGTACACCGCCATCGCCGCCGCGATGAGCGGCCATCCGGCCCTGCGGGCGATCGCGCCGCGCGTCACCGGATCCCAGCTGTCCACCGTCCTGGACTACGGCGACGGCACCCGCGACGTCGAGCAGACCAGCCGGAAGATGTACTTCGCCACCCACTACGTGGACGCCGGCCGCTACGAATGGGAGCCGGACTGGACGCGCCGCCCGCTCCGCGCCCCCTTCGACGACTTCTTCGACCGGATCGGGAAGCGCTCGGCGAACTTCGACGCGGAGTTCTCCGGCGCGTCCCGGTTCGTCCCGCCTCCCGTGAAGGCGCTGCTCGAAAGCCGGCCGGTTCCCGCGCTCTACACGATCGGCTGGTTCGACAACTGCGCCATCTGGTCCTGGCATGACGTCGAGGCCCTGTCGCGGCACCCTGACTGGGCCTCCCACCTGCGCCTTCGGCTGGAGGCCATCGACCACGAGAACTACCGCCTCCGGGACGCGCCCATCGCCCCGTCCGACGACCACGCCGCCGATCCGGCCGCGCTGGAGCGGATGCTGCCCGGCTACCTGGACCCCGCGATCGAGTTCTTCGACGCCGTCCTCGGCGGCTCCCTCGAAGCGCTGCCCCGCGTCCGCTACGAGATCTGCCACGGCGGATGGCGCGACGGCGAGACGTGGCCGCCCCGCAACGCCCCCGGACTCGAGTACTTCCTGACCCCGGAGGGCCTCGCGGCCGAGCCGCCGCCTGAGCCGAGCACCGTCGCGTGGACGCACGACCCGTCCGACCCCGTGCCCTCCCAGGGCGCGAACCCCTTCGCCGCCCTCTTCGACCGGTCGGACCTGAGCGCGGTCGGCGACCGCGACGACGTGCTCCGCTTCACCGGCCCCGCCTGCGCCGAGGACACCGACCTCGTGGGCGCCGTGACCGTGGCGCTGGCCGTCGCGGCACCGGCCGGGGCACACCTGCACGCCCGCCTCCTCGACATGGAGCCCGGCGGCGCCGCGTTCCTCATCGCCAAGGGCCAGCTCCGCCTGGACGCGCCGCGCGACTCGGCCGTCCTCGACCTCCGGCACGTCGCCTACCGGCTCCGCGCCGGCCACCGCCTCGCCCTCGACGTCATGAGCGGCGACTTCCCCGAGTACGTCCCGGAGGCCCCCGCCGGCGCCGACCCGTGGACGTCCGCGCCCGGCGCCCCCGCGACCCGGCGCCTCACGCTCGGCGGCCCGGACCCGTCCCGCGTGCGCATCGGCCCCCGCTGACGGCCCGGCGCCCGCGCGCCGGGGCGCTCAGGCGTAGGAGCCCTCGCCGAGGAACACGTCGATGAGGTCCCGGACGTCGTGGTCGGCCTCGGCCGGGTGCCGGAACGGCCGGTCGCCGTTGATGGTGTAGGTGTTGCGGCGGCCGACGCGGGTCCGGACGAGGTACCCCGCCTCCTCCAGGTCCGTGATGATCAGCTGCGCCGCCCGCTCGGTGATCCCGATCTGGTCCGCCACGTCGCGGACGCGCAGGTCGGGATCCCGGGCGATGCAGATCAGGACCCGGGCGTGGTTGGTCAGGAACGTCCACGGCTTCCGGTCCTGCCGTGTCCTGGCGTCCTCCATCGGCGACCTCCGCTGTCCGGTGCTTCCTCCCGGCGGCGAGCGCGGGCGGAGCTTGAGCGGTGCCCCGCCCCGCCGGTGCGGGAGGTGTCGGCCACCCCGTCATGATACGACAGGGTTTTGCCGAATAATTTTTCCTGTAACATCTTTGCGGCAAGCAGGATCAGTAGTCGACGCCGTCGTCGCGTGAGGAGGGTGCTTCGCCATGCTCGTGCAGTCCGCCACGTCGCAGGTCACACCGGATCACTGCGCCGGTGAGTCCCTAGGCGCGGAGCCCGCGCCGCGTGCCCGCCCCGCCCTCGCCTTCGAGACCGGCACCCGCGACGGCGCGACCGTCCTGATGATGAAGGGGCAGCTGGTCGCCGAGACCGTCGTGACCGCCGAGGCGAAGATCCTCACCACGACCGTGCTGGCCGGACGCCCCCTGAACCTGATCCTCGACCTCAGCGAGGTCGACGCGATCGACCAGCACGGCACCGCGCTGCTGACCAAGACGCGCTTCACCGTCTCCGCCGCCAGGGGCGCCCTGCACCTCGTCGCCCCGCTCGGCGGAGCCGTCCGCCCCGCGCTCAACCGGTACCTGCGCCGGATCTGCGTGCCGCGCCTGGACGACGTCCCCGCCCCGGGCGCGCACCCGCCGGACGCCGCCCGCTCAGCCTGACTCGGGCACCGCAGGTCGCGTGCGGGCTCCAGCGGGGGGAGCCCGCACGCGACCTTCAGTTGTTGGTGTGGAGGTCGGTGTTCAGCGCGATCTTCGCGCCGTTGCGGGGCAGCGCCTCCACGGCGCCCGTGCCGGAGTTGCGGCGCAGCAGCAGCCCCGACCGCCCGGACAGCTCCGCGGCCTTGACCGCGGTGCCGTCCGGCAGGGACACCTTGGTGCCCGCCGTCACGTACAGGCCCGCCTCCACGACGCAGTCGTCGCCCAGCGAGATCCCGATGCCGGAGTTGGCGCCCAGCAGGCAGCGCTCGCCGACCGAGATGACCTGCGTGCCGCCGCCCGACAGCGTCCCCATGATCGACGCCCCGCCGCCCACGTCGGAGTCCGCGCCGACCACCACGCCCGCGGACACCCGGCCCTCGATCATGGACGTGCCGAGCGTTCCGGCGTTGAAGTTCACGAACCCTTCGTGCATCACCGTGGTGCCGGCCGCCAGGTGCGCGCCGAGCCGGACCCGCGACGCGTCGGCGATCCGCACTCCGGACGGCACGACGTAGTCGGTCATCCGGGGGAACTTGTCGACCCCGTCCACCGTGACCGGGCCCCGCGCCCGCAGCGCCGTCCGGACCCGCTCGAAGCCGTCCACCGCGCACGGCCCGGCGCTCGTCCACACCACCGTCGCGAGCAGGCCGAAGATCCCCTCCAGGTTGACCCGGTGGGGGCGGACCAGCCGCGCCGACAGCAGGTGCAGCCGCAGGTACACGTCGTGCGCGTCCACGGGCGGGTCGGCGAGGCTGCCGATCTCCGTCCGCACCGGGACGGTCTCGACCCGCCGCGCCTCGTCCCGCCCGACCCGGACGTCCTCCCCGAAGGCCGCGCGCGCCTCGCCGGCGTCCAGCCGGCGGGTCCCCTTGCCGGCCTCCCCGGCGAGCCGCGGCTCGGGGAACCAGGTGTCGAGCACCGTGCCGTCGTCCGCCACTGTGGCGATGCCGTCGCCGACCGCTCCGTCTGTCACAAATCCCGTTCCGACCATGCCGAACACGGTAACGCCCCGCCCCGTCCGCGGTACCGCGGGCGCCCCCCGGCGGGGCCGCGGGCCGCCCGGTGGCCGGCCTCGGCCGGACCGTCGCGAGGTTAACGGGGCGGCAATGATCGCGTAACGCGATCGCGCCGGTGGCTGCGATCCCATCCGAGGACAAACCTCACAAACCCCTCAGACGTCGGGTGACACACCCGTTGCCCGATGCTCCGGGGTCTGGTCCTCGAAAGGCACCGCATGCGCGTGCACAGACGCGGCCGGCAGGCCGCCGTGGCGGTGACGGCCCTGGCGGCGGCCGTCCTGTCCGTCTCCCCGGCCAACGCCGCACCGAACCCCCCGGCCTGGACGGTCGAACCGGTCCAGGGCGGGCATCGCCTGACCCTCACGCTGGACGCGCCGCTGCCCGTCCGCGACGCCGTCCCCGAACTGGCCGTGGACGGGAGGTCGCTCGGCCCGGCGCAGGAGTCCCCCGACGGCAGGACCCTGACCATCGTCACCGCCGCCCCCGAGGCCGCCGACCCGTCGTCGGTCAAGGTGGCCTGGAACGGCGAGGTGCCGTCGGCGACGGCGCCGAAGCAGGCCAAGGCCGCGCCGGCTCCCGCGCCGTCCGCCCGGGGCGGCGAGCTTCCGGTCGACCCGGCCGATCCCGGCCCGTACAGCGTGAAGGTGACCGGCTACGACCTCGGCGACACCGCGATGGAGCCCTCCGGTCTCGGCGGACGCAAGGCCGAGGTCCGCGCGGAGGCGTACCTGCCGGACAAGCGGGGCAAGGGGCCGCTCGTGCTGTTCCTGCACGGCCGCCACTCGGCCTGCTACGACCCGGTCGCCTGGACGACGTCGAACTCCCAGTGGCCCTGCCCGGACGGGCAGAAGCCGATCGACAGCTACAAGGGGTACCAGGAGCCCGCGAAGGCGCTCGCCAGTCACGGCTACACCGTCGTGTCGATCAGCGCGAACGGCGTCAACGCGGCCGACAACCCCTACAGCGACGACCGCGGCGCCCTCGCCCGCGGGGAACTGGTGATGCGCCACCTGGACCTTCTGGCGCAGGGCACCAAGGGCAAGGGGCCGCTCGGCGCGATCTTCGAGAACCGGCTCGACATGAACGACATCGGGCTGATGGGGCACTCGCGGGGCGGCGAGGGCGTGGTCAAGGCCGCGCTGCTCAACGACGGCCGCGACCACCCCTACGGCATCAGGGCGGTGCTGCCGCTCGCGCCCACCGACTTCGCGCGGGCGACGCTGCCGAACATCCCGATGGCGGTGCTGCTGCCGTACTGCGACGGTGATGTCTCCAACCAGCAGGGACAGCACTTCTACGACGACACCCGCTACGCCGACGCCGGCGACCGCTCGTTCCGCGCCGCCCAGTTGGTCATGGGCGCCGACCACAACTTCTTCAACACCGAGTGGACGCCGGGGGCGGCCCATTTCCCGGCGGGCGACGACTGGTCGAACAACGCCGATCCGGTCTGCGGGAACACCGCGCCCACCCGGCTGTCGGCCGCCGAGCAGTACAAGGTCGGCACGGCCTACATCGCCGGGTTCTTCCGGCTCGTCCAGGGCGGTGAGGACGCGTTCCTCCCGCTGTTCGACGGCAGCGGCGGCACGGCGGCCTCGGCGGGCCGCGCGGTCGTGCACACCGTCGCCCAGGCTCCGGCGAAGGAACGTTCCGACGTCGCCGCGTTCACCTCGCTGCCGGGCTCGGTCACCGTCGGCGGCGCGGCCGCCGGCACGATCTGCGCCGGCATGTTGGATCGCTCCATCCAGAGCGGCCTGCCGTCCTGCGCGACCCGGCTCACCACCTCGCAGGCGCCCTCGTGGACGCCGGCGACGTACGCGCCGAACGTACCGTCCACGCCCGTTCTGCACCTCACCTGGACGGACCCGACCGGGTACGTCGCGGCCGCCGTCCCCGCCGGCGCCGCGAACGTCAAGCGGTACGACGCGCTGACGTTCCGCGCGGCGCTGGACGAGTCCACCACCGCGGCGGACCTGACCGTCACCGTCGCGGACGGCGAGGGCGGCAGCGCGAGCGTCCGGCTGTCGGATGTGAGCGACGCGCTCACCCCGTTCCCCGGCACCGTCTCGCCGCTGCCCAAGACCTGGTTGCGGACGGTGCGGATCCCGCTGTCGGCGCTGAAGGGCGTCAAGCTGTCCTCGGTGGCGTCCGTCCGCCTCTCCGCGGCGAGCGGCACCGGCGGCGTGTACCTCGCCGACCTCGCCTTCACCCGCGCCGACACCGGCAAGGCGGACGCGTCGGCGCTGCCGCAGGTGTCGGTGCGGGACCTGACCGTCCCCGAGGGCGACGGCCCGGGCACCGCGACGATGACGCTCGCACTGTCGCGCAAGAGCACCGTCCCGGTGACGGTGAACGTCCAGGCGATCGCCGGCGGGGCGGCGCCGGTCATCGCGCAGGTCGCCCGGCAGGTCGTCGTCCCCGCCGGGGCGACGGAGGCGTCCTTCGAGGTGCCGCTGGCCGGTGACACGACCGCCGCGGCGGCCGCCCAGTCCTACCAGGTGGTCGCGTCCGCACCCGAGAACGCCGAGATCGGCGACGGCTTCGCCCGCCTCGTCGTCACCGACGACGACGCGGCCTGACCCTCGCGCGCCGGGGCCGTCGTGTGACCGGGCATCGGACGCCTCCTCACATCGCACGGCCCAGGCCCAGGCCCAGGCCCCGGCCTCGGCCTGGGCGAGGGCCCACTGGCCGTTCTGGGGACCGCGCCCTCTCCGCACCTGAACGCTCGTGTCCGTTGTGGCGCGGGCGTTCAGGTGCGGAGGGTCCGTCACTTGCCCTTCGTGGGGAGGCGCAGCCGGATGACCGCTGACTGGTCGTTCGCGATGCCGCACTTGGCCTCGCCGGATGGGCAGGTGTCGACGGCGAGGTACAGGTATCCGTTCCCGGTGGAGAGCGCTTCGGTTCCGGCGGTGACGGCGGACAGGTCGCCGTTCCGGCCGACCTGGTAGACGGTCTGCTGAGCGTTGCGCAGCGAGTCGCGGAACTCGCGCTGGGACTTGGTGAGGTCGCCGCTCCACCGGAATCTCGCGGAGATCCCGGTCGTGCCGTTGCCGGGCCGGGGGTCGCCGGCACCGTAGTAGAGGCCGCCGGTGGCGCGGTCCACGGCGATGCTCGACGCGTGTTCCCCGTCGCCGCCGCGCGGGGCGTCGACATATCCGTTGATGGCCTTGCCGAACGGCTTGAACGGTGCGTCCGGACGCTTGAGGGAGGCCGTGTCGCGGGACCCGACGACGGGATAGATCCGTTCCGTCGCGGTGGCGATTCTCAGGATGCCGCGACCGGTGTGCACGTACAGGTTCCCGCCGTTCCACGCCAGCGGCGCGTTGCCGTCCTCGGGGATGTAGGTGTCTTCGGCGGGAGCACCGGTCTTCGGATCCAGGAGATTCGGATCCTTTTTGGGGAGTTCTTGCGTGGCATTTAGGGGAGTGCCCGCGACTCTGATCGTCCGACCCGAACGCAGGCTGTGGACGAGGAGCGAATTGCGCTGGTTCTGCCAGTCGCTGAAGAACACGGTCCCGTCATCGGCGACCGCCACCCCGTTCACGGACACAGGTGGGACCCGCTCCGCAGGCGTCCGGTCCGTGAGGGGACGCTCGCGCGCCGTCGCGACGACCCTGGTCGCCTGCCCGTCCCTGGTGACCCTCCACAGGCCCTCGGCGTCGAGCGCCAGATAGATACTGCCGTCCGGCGCGGAGGCCGCCTGAACCGCCTGGCCCAACGCCTCGGCGCCGAACCGGTCCAGAGCGGGGACGCGCACCCGCGCGACGGCTCCGCCGGGATCGGCCGTCCAGAGTTCGAAGCCTTGGGAATCCAACGTGAACAGGGCGACTTTCCCGTGCTCGTCCGTGGTCATGCTCTGCACTTTCCCGGGCACCCTTCGCTGCGGTCCGCCGCCGCTGTCGGAGGTACCGGCTCCCAGCACGAACTCGACCGATGCGCCACTGGAGGAGCCGCGGACCGCGAAACCGACGACGACGGCCGCCACGACGATGACCGGGACGAGCACCGCGAGGAACCAGCGGCGCCGCGCCAGGATGGGAATCTGAATGACCGGCCTCCCAGTCCATCGTTCGCCTTCCCGGCCGGGGGTAGCGCGGAAGTGACGAAAGCGGCGGCATCCTACCGGTCGCCGCACCACCGGTCGCCGCCGCGCCTCAGCGGTAGCCTTCCAGGCCGTCCGCGAGTTCCTCATCGTCGCCGTCGCGGAGCGCGTAGAGGGCTTGCTGCAATGCGAACGTGCCGCGGATCGCGGCGATGCGGGTACGGAGTCCGTGGTTCGACCGGCCGCCCAGGGCGAGCACCCGCTCCAGGAGCTCAGGGCCGTAGCCGGCACCGATCGCTGCGAGGTCCTCGGCCGGGTCGCCGAGTGCGACATCGTCCCAGTCGAGCACTCCGGAGAGGTGCGGCAGCCCGTGCCTCCACTCCCACAGGACGTTCTCGGGACCGAGATCGCCGTGCACCACTGCTCGGGTGAGGTGGGGGAGGCCGTCGAGCGCTGTGAGTTCCCGATCGGCCCGTAGGCGCCCGCTGTCGGACATGCACTGGAACAGCTCCGCGCGCACGTTCTCCGCGAACAGCCGCCACCGGCCTTCTGATGCCTGAGGTAGAACGGGCCGTACTGTCTCGTCGGTGCCCGCATGGGCCAGACCGGACAGCAGCATGGCGTACTGCGCGGCCACGGTGTCGAGCACGCGGGCATCGTCGAGGGCGTCGGCCTCCAGCGGTTCCCCGGGAATGCGGCTGAGCACCAGGAACGGCGTCTCGCCGGTGTCGTGCGCGCCGCCCCGGAGCAGCGGCTCAGGTGTGCGGAAGCCGAGGTCGAGGCCCGCGAGTGCGTGCAGCGCGGCCGCCCGCTGGGGCAACCGGGCGGCCGCCGCCCGGGTGCGAGGCAGGCAGACGACGCGGTCCGAGCCGATGACCACGATGTGGAATTGCCCCTGACGTACGGCAAGGCCGTCCGGTCGGTCGTCGGGCAGCAGACGGTCCAGCAGAGCGCGATGCGTCGCAAGGATGCTCACGAGCGTGACCTCTGGGTCCTTCGATGGATCGGAGGCGATGTGCACGAAGCACTGTCAGCTGGGATGCGTACGGCCCGGCGACCGGGCCGCCGGGCCGTCCGGGGGAGCTGTGTCGTGGGGGCGGGTCAGGGGGACGTGGTGCGCTTGATGCGTGCCAGGAGGACGGCGAACTCGCCGACCGCGAGGGTGAGGTGCCCGCCGCCGGGGTCCTTCGAGTCCCGCACCCCGATGCCGACCTCTGGTGCAAGACGTCCCAGCTCAACACAGTGCTGGTCGTCCGCTCCGCCGCTGAATGAGCTCTTGCGCCACTGGACGGCCATGATCTAACGCTCCGCGTGCTGCTTGATCTGGCTGATGACATCCGCGAACTGTGCGGACGTGAGGGTGAGGTGCCCGCCCTCCGGGTTCTTCGAGTCCCGTACGCCGATGCCGGACGAGAGGCGCCCTAGTTCAATGCACTGCTTGTCCTCGACACCGCCGCTGTAGCTGCTCTTGCGCCACTGCACGGTCTCAGTGCTCCGTGCGTCGCTTGAGCTGGTCGATGATGTCCGTGAACTGCGTGGGGGTGAGGGTGAGGTGCCCGCCGTCCGGGTTCTTCGAATCCCGGACCCCGATGCCGACTTCCGGCGCAAGCCGTCCCAGCTCAACGCACTGGTTGTCGTTCACGCCGCCGGTGTACGAACTCTTGCGCCACTGGACGATCATGTGTACCTCTCCAAGTACTGCCGGATGATCTCGCGGGAGGCTTCCTCTGAGGCAGCCTTAACGCCGATACGATCGAACGTAATCGAAAGCTCGCGCACCTCGCCAGGCGATTCGATCAAGCGCCCGCCGTTCAATGCGCCGGAGTATGCGACGTCCCGGTCCTCCAAGCCGATGATCTGCATCGAGCCGTCGACACCCATGTGCTCACCAGACGAGAACGGGACGACCCTCACGCTCACGTTTGGCTGCTCGGCTAGTTGCAGCAGGTGCTCCAACTGCTTCCCCATGACCTCTGTGCCTCCGAACGGGCGTGCGAGCACCGCTTCGTCGATGATCGTCCAGGTGAGTAGCGAGTCACCCTTCTCCCAGTAGGCCTGCTTCTTGGACGTCCGGAATGCCATGACCGCGTCGAGGTCCTTGAACTTGCTCGCCTTGACGCACGCCCAGGTGTAGTCGTCGGTTTGGAGGGCGAGCGGGACGACCTGTCCGTGGTAGGTCTTGATGGAGACGGCTTCCTCCTCGTAGCGGTCGATCTGGCGTCCCCAGTCAGGGTCGTGGGCCATTCGTGCGAACCAGAGCAGGACCTGGAACAGGACGCCGGTTCCGTAGGCCATGTCCAGCTTGCGCATTTGGTCGTCCTGGGGCCGTCGCCTGCCTGACTCCAGATTGGAAACAGACGAGCGAGCGAGCCCCATGATCTCGCCGCACTGAGTCAGCGAGAGTCCCATCTTCTCGCGGAAGAACCGCATGCAGAAGGCCAGGAAGTGCCACATCGAGATCCTGGGGTCGAGGGGGTCGCGGACGATGGGCATCGCTTCTCCTGTTTTCACTTTGCGTGACTACAGTGAAACTCTAAGTCAAGACCGTGACCCTTGCCACAAGAAATCGAAAACTCGGGCGAGGGCGGGACGATGGTGATGACGGCGGCGGGGGATTTGATCATTCCCATGCTCGCGACGCCGGCCACGGTGGGGCTGGCGCGCACTCTTGCGGACGCATGGATGTGCAAATGGGGATATTCGCGCATTCTTGACGATGCGCTGCTGATCGTCTCCGAACTCGTCACGAACGCGGCCCGCGAGACGCCGCACAAGGAGATCCGCTTCCAGCTCAGCCGGGACGCGCAGGGGGTCGTCATCGCCGTCTGGGACTCCGGTCTCGGCGCGCCGCGTCCGAAGCCGTTCCGGAGGCTCACCCTCGAAGACCTCGACCTCTCCGCGGAGGCGTTCGACGACAACGGCGGCTGGGGCCTGCACATCGTCCAGTCCCTCTCGACCCGCTGCGGCGCGACCCAGGACCCGAACGGCGGCAAGTGGATCTGGGCCCGCCTGTCCCCGTGAATCCGCTCCGGTCGACGGTCGGCGCCTGGGGGCCCCGGTCAGCGCGGGGCGGTGTCGGTCCAGCCGGACGCCAGGTTCACCACCGAGTTGATCGGCGAGCCCGGTGCGCGTCCCGCGTTCCTGCCCGCCGGCTTGAGGACGAGCTGCTCGTAGGCCAGGGCGGTCCCGGACGCCTGGTCGATGATCAGGCGGTGCTCCAGGTCCCCGTCGGAGGTGTGCTCGTCGATCGCGACCGCCGTGCCCTGGCGCCCCTCCGCGTCCCGCACCGAGCCGATCGTCCGGACGGTCGGCAGGTCGGCGATCATCCGGAAGGCGGCCGCGCGGACCCGTGGGGTCACCGGCATGGTGAGGATGATGTCGCGGGCGACCGAGAACATCCAGGAGTCGCCGGTCTTGTTCCTGGTCAGCGGCTCGGTGTCGCGGCCGGACCTGCCGAACCGCTCGAGGAGCAGCCGCTTGAGGCGGTTCGGGTCGGCGGGCAGCGCACGCAGGTCCTTCATGGTGACGTTGCCGCCGAGCGAGAAGATCGCCCCGTCGGGCGGGAGCGCCCGGCAGGCGGTGGTCGGCGACCCCGCCGCCAGCTTGAGCGTCATCGGCGCGAACCCCTTGCGGTCCATGGGGATCGCGAAGGTGGCGGGGGAGCCCGCGCGGCGCCAGGCCGCCTGGTCGGCGGGCCCGGCCGGGCGGGTGCCGAGATCCTGCCGGCGGCCGCAGTCGCGCCCGGTGGGGCTGCTCGGCGTCCAGCCTTCGAAGCGGCGCGCCCAGACGACGGTGTAGTCGCCGGTCGGCGCGTGCAGCCGGTAGTAGAGGCGCGAGGTGCTCGTATCGTGCCAGTACTCGCGCATCGTGTCGTCGTGCCGTTCGGCGCTCTGCGCCGCTGCGAGCAGCACCGTCCGAGCGGCCGGGGGCGGCGCGGTCGATCGGTGCGGTCCGGTCTCCGGCGACGCCCCCAGGACGGGCACCGCGACGGCCGCCGCCGCGGCGACGGCGGTGAGGCCGAAGCCGCCGGCCCAC
>NZ_JBEYYT010000089.1:0-27703 GCF_040645715.1 Spirillospora sp. NPDC046719
GGCCCGCACTGCCCGGCCGACTCGGCGGCCAGGTACCCGGCGACGCGCGCGGCCTCGCCGAGCGGGCAGGTGCCGCGCCCGACCGGCATGACGATCCCGGCGCCGAGCGCGCCGCCCGCCGCCGCGAGCCCGGCGCGCGACACCGCGGTCCGGGTCGCGACCTCGCCCTTCAGCCAGGCGCCGTGGTACCCGCCGACCAGCACTCCCTCGCCCGCCCGCGCGCCGCACAGGTCGAGCAGGTGGCCGAGCGGGGCCCCGGCGGGCGTCTCCACCACGGCCGGGAAGCGGGCCGAGCCGGTCACGGTCAGCAGCACCGTGCCGGGCTCGTCGGGCGTCCCGACCTTCCGGTACCCGGCGGGGCCGAGCCCGGCGAGCACGGCCAGCTGGGCGTAGGTCTCGGCGTTGGACAGCAGCGTGGGCAGGCCGTCCACGCCGCGGGTCGAGGCGCGGCCCTTGCGGCCGGGCGGGATCGGGCGCTTGCCGTTGATGCCGCGCACCAGCGCCCCGCTCTCGCCGGTGACGAACCGCTCCGGCAGCAGCGCCACCCGGGCCCGGCCGCCGAGGTCGCGCTCGGCGATCGCGTCCCGCACCGACGCGGCCGCCGTCCCGTCCGTCACGGCGACGATGATCTCCAGCGAGCCGAGCGCGGTCGCGGCGAGGGCGGCGCCGTCCAGGATCAGGTGCGGCGCGCCGCGCAGCAGCGCCTTGTCCTTGGCGCTGCCGGGCTCGCCCTCGGTGCCGTTGACGACCACGATCGTCCGCTTGCCGCGCCGCACGGCGCTGTCGGCGGTCGCCCGCAGCTTGCGCGCGAACGGGAACGCGGCGCCGCCACGCCCGTGCAGCCGCCCCTCCTCGCACAGCGCGACGAGCTGGTCGGTGGTGAGGGGGCGCGGGTGCGGATGCAGGGCGCGGTGGGCGTCCCAGTCGAGGCGTCCCCCGTCGGCGAGCCCCTTGGTGAGGCGCGGCGGGCCGACGTGCCGGACGGCGAGCGCGCTCACGGCGTCCTCCTCTCCCGGGGCCGCAGGACGGGGCGGGCGGCGAGCGCGAGCACGACTCCGGCCACGCACAGCAGGTAGCCCGCCGTCACCCACACGGCGGGGGCGCGGCCGGAGGTCAGGCCGTGCCAGATCCCGAGCGGCCACGCCGCGTACGCGGTGAGGTGCGTGGCCCGCCATATCCACGGATGCCGGGTGCCGGCGAACCGGCCGCGCGCGATGCCCCCGGCCACGGCGATGATCAGGAGGTAGAAGGCGATGACGCCGATGTCGTAGTCGGCGGCGTGCCGGCCGGGCAGCGGCAGGAACGCCCCGGCGATCCCGACCCGGTGCTCGGCGAGCTGCGAGTCGATGTGGACGGCCAGCATCGCCACGGCGAGGAACGCGGTGGCCCGGTGCACGGCCTGGGCCCGCAGCCGGTGCCGGGAGGCGAGGATCGCGCGGTCGGTGGCCAGCAGCCCGATCATGACCGTCAGCGACAGCGCGACCAGCGCGAAGACCCCGCAGTAGAAGTCCAGGAACCGGCCGACCGGGCGCAGCGGGGACGGCGATCCGCCGGACTCGGCGCCGAAGCCGAGGAGGGCGCCGGCCACGACGGCCGCGGCCGCCCCCGCGGCGACGCGGCCCCGGCGTCCGCCGCTCCGCTCCCGCCGCTCCGGCGCGACGGCGGGAGCCGCCACGGGCCGGGGGCGGCCGCCGGGCCCGGCGAGGAACGCGCCGGTCATCTCGTGGGCGGGGCCGCGGCGCGGCACGTCCCCTGGCGGCGGACCCTCAACAGGAGCCATGGCGGCACCCCCTGCCTCTCACGTCGTCCGGGGACATTCCCCGGCACCTACGACGCGTGGTCGCCACGATCCGGTTCGGTGACACGACCATCCCCCATCCCCCGTCGATATCCGGAATGGTGGCAGGTCAGGGCGGTTCCACGGAGGTTCGCGACCGGAACCGGCCGCGCCCGGCGCGGGCGAGGGGCGCGGGCGAGGGGGTGAATCAGCCCGCGCCGTACACCGGCTCGGGCCCCGGGGCCTCGGCGAGGAGGCCGGCGACGACCTCGCCGACCTCGGCGGGGTCCCAGCGAGCGCCCTTGTCGGCCGTGGGTCCGTGCCGGAACGCGTCCATCACGCAGATCTTGCCGCCCTCGGCCTCGAAGACCCGGCCGGTGACGCCCTTGGACTGCGCGGACCCGAGCCAGACGACCAGCGGCGACACGTTCTCCGGCGCCATCGCGTCGAACTCGCCCTCGGCCGGCGCGGCCATCGTCTGCGCGAAGACCTCCTCGGTCATCCGGGTGCGGGCGGCGGGCGCGATCGCGTTGACGTTCACCCCGTACCGGCCGAGCTCGGCGGAGGCGACGAGGGTGAGCCCGACGATGCCGGCCTTCGCGGCCGAGTAGTTGCCCTGGCCGACGCTGCCGAGCAGGCCCGCGCCGGACGAGGTGTTGATCACGCGGGCGTCCACGGGGCGGCCCGCCTTGCTCTCGGCCCGCCAGTACTGCCCGGCGTGCTTGAGCGGCAGGAAGTGCCCCTTGAGGTGGACGCGCATCACCGCGTCCCACTCGTCCTCGGAAAGGTTGATCAGCATCCGGTCGCGGAGGAAACCGGCGTTGTTGACGAGGGTGTCGAGGCGGCCGAAGGTGTCCACCGCGGTGGCGACGAGCGCGGCGGCACCCGCGTCGGTGGCGATGTCGTCGGTGCTGGCCACGGCCCGCCCGCCGAGCGCCTCGATCTCCTTGACGACGTCCTGGGCGGGGCCGCCGGAGGCGTCGCCGCTGCCGTCGCGGGCCACGCCCAGGTCGTTGACGACGACGAGGGCGCCCTGCCGGGCGAACTCCAGCGCGTGCGCGCGGCCGAGCCCGCGCCCGGCTCCGGTGACGGCGACCACGCGGTCCTTGCAGATCATCGCGACTCCTCCTTGTTCACGGTGGCGGCGTCCAGGAACGCGGGGCGCTCTCCCCCGCCGTGCAGCAGCATCTGCGACCCGGTGACGTAGGACGCCAGGTCCGAGGCCAGGTAGACGCAGGCCGCGCCGACCTCGAACGGGTCGCCGAGGCGGCCCATCGGGACGGTGCGGCCGACGGCCTCGACGCCCGCCTCGTCCCCGTAGTGCAGGTGCGCCAGCTCGGTGCGGATCATGCCGAGGACCAGCGTGTTGACCCGCACCCGCGGCGCCCACTCGACGGCCAGCGACTGGGTGAGGCTGTGCAGCCCGGCCTTGGCGGCGCCGTACGCGGCGGTGCCCGGCGACGGCCGGACCCCGCTGACGCTGCCGATGTTGACCACCGAGGAGCCGTCCGGCATCAGCGGGCGCAGCGTCCGCGCCATGATCAGCGGTCCGGTCAGGTTCAGCTCGATGATCTTGAGGTGGGTGCGCAGCGGCCCGTCGGTGAGCGGCAGGAAAGGCGCGCCGCCCGCGTTGTTGACCAGGACGTCGACCCGGTCGAGCCCGGCGGCGAACGCCTCGGCGGCGTCGGCGTCCCGGACGTCCAGCGAGACGAACGCCGCCTTGCGGCCGCCGCCCTGGGGCAGCGCGTCCGGCTCGCGCCGGGCCACCGCGATCACGTCGGCGCCCGCCTCCAGGAAGGCGCGGCTGATCCCCGCACCGACCCCGCGCGCGCCTCCGGTGACCACGACGGTCTTTCCCGCCAGGTCCAGCGTCAGTGACATCCCGCCTCCTCCGAGCCCCTCTGCTACGGTCTGTTCTAACAAATGTTTGGTGGAAAGGTAGCGCATGGGAGTCTCCACCACGACCCTGGACGGGGTCGCCGAGATCGTCGTGGACGCGCCGCCGGTCAACGCACTGACCGTCGCGGGCTGGTTCGAACTGGCCGACGCGGTGCTCGCGGCCGGCCGCGACCCGCAGGTCGGCGCCGTCGTGCTCCGGGCCGAGGGCCGGGGCTTCAACGCGGGCGTCGACATCAAGGAGATGCAGCGGACCGATGGCCACACCGCGCTGGTGGGGGCCAACCGGGGCTGCTTCGCGGCGTTCGCCGCCGTCTACGACTGCGAGGTGCCGGTCGTCGCCGCGGTGCACGGCTTCTGCCTCGGCGGCGGCATCGGCCTGGCGGGCAACGCCGACATCGTCGTGGCGTCCGACGACGCCTTCTTCGGCCTGCCCGAGGTCGACCGGGGGGCGCTCGGCGCCGCGACGCACCTGGCCCGGCTCGTCCCGCAGCACCTGATGCGCGCGATGGTCTACACGTGCCGCAACGTGACCGCGGCCGAGCTCCACCACCACGGCTCGGTGCTGGAGGTCGTCCCGAAGGACGAGCTGCGCGCCAAGGCGCTGGAGGTCGCCGGGAACATCGCGGCGAAGGACAGGTACGTGATCCGGCGCGCCAAGGAGTCGCTGAACGGCATCGACCCGGTCGACGTCCGCCGCAGCTACCGCTACGAGCAGGGGTTCACGTTCGAGCTGAACCTCATGGGCGCGGGCGACGAGCACCGCGACGCCTTCGTCGCCAAGGGGGCCAAGTGAGCAAGGTTCTCTCCATCCAGGAGATCGTCGGGTCGCTGGAGAGCGGCATGACGCTCGGGATCGGCGGCTGGGGCTCGCGGCGCAAGCCGATGGCCCTGGTCCGGGCGCTGTGCCGCTCGGACGTGACCGACCTCACGGTGGTGACCTACGGCGGCCCGGACGTCGGGCTGCTGTGCGCGGCCGGCAAGGTCCGCCGGCTCGTCACCGCGTTCGTGACCATGGACTCGATCCCGCTGGAGCCGCACTTCCGGCAGGCCCGGCAGACCGGGTCGATCGAGCTGACCGAGTACGACGAGGGCATGTTCATGTTCGGGCTGTACGCGGCGGCGCACCGGCTGCCGTTCCTGCCCACCCCGGTCGGGCTCGGCTCGGACGTGATGCGCGTCAACCCGGAGTTGAAGACGATCCGGTCGCCGTACGAAGACGGGCAAGAGCTCGTCGCCGTCCCGGCGCTGAAGATGGACGCGGCGCTGATCCACATGAACCGCGCCGACGCGCGCGGCAACGCCCAGTACCTCGGCGCCGACCCGTACATGGACGACCTGTTCGCCAAGGCCGCGGACCGGACGTACATCTCCTGCGAGCGGCTGGTGGACACCGCCGACTTCGCCAAGGAGGGCCCGCCGCAGTCGATGCTGATCAGCCGGGCGCAGGTCGCGGGCGTGGTGGAGACGCCGAACGGCGCGCACTTCACCGACTGCGAGCCCGACCACCGCCGCGACGAGGCGTTCCAGAAGCTGTACGCGAAGTCGGCGGGCGACCCGGAGGCGTGGGCGGCGTTCCGCGACCGGTTCCTGTCCGGCGACGAGGCCGCGTACCAGGACGCGGTCCGGACCTGGCAGGAGGAGTCCCGATGAGCGATGTGACGAGGGCCGAGGTCTGCGCGGTCGCCTGCGCTGAGCTGTTCCGGGGCGACGGGGAGATCGTGGCGGCGGCGGTCGCCGGCTTCGTGCCGATGCTGGGCTCGCGGCTCGCGCGGGCCACGTTCGAGCCGGACCTGCTGACGACCGACGGCGGGCCGACGCTGAGCGCCGAGCCCGTCCCGCTGGGCCGCACGGCGGAGGTGGCGGAGGGCTGGCTGCCGTTCCGCGACCACCTGTGGCTGGTGCTGAACGCCCGGCGGCACGTGGTGATGGGGCCGTCGCAGATCGACCGGTACGGCAACACCAACATCTCGTGCATCGGCGACTGGGGGCGGCCGACGCGGCAGCTCCTCGGGTCGCGCGGCGGGCCGGGCAACACGCTGCTGAACCCGACGAGCTACTGGGTGCCGAAGCACTCGACGCGGGTGTTCACCGACACGGTCGACTTCGTCAGCGGCGTCGGCTGGGACCGGGGCGCGCACGAGATCCGCGCCGTGGTGAGCAACCTGGCGGTGCTGGACTTCGACACCCCCGACCACC
Organism: Spirillospora sp. NPDC046719; assembly: GCF_040645715.1. NCBI lineage: Bacteria > Bacillati > Actinomycetota > Actinomycetes > Streptosporangiales > Thermomonosporaceae > Spirillospora > Spirillospora sp. NPDC046719. The sequence goes on from NZ_JBEYYT010000089.1 coordinate 5,873, forward strand.
GGATGCGGTTGCGCTCGGTACACCCCGGCGTGACCGTCGAGGACGTCGTGGCCGCCACCGGGTTCGAGCTGGCCGTCCCGGACGAGGTGCCGCAGACCCGTCTCCCGGACGACGAGGAGCTGCGGGTCATGCGCGAGGTGCTCGACCCGAAGGGGCTGCGCGAGCGGGAGGTCCCGGCCTGATGGAGCAGCGGCTCGACACCCCGCTGACCCGGCTGACGGGCGTGCGGCACCCGGTCGTCCAGACGGGCATGGGCTGGGTGGCCGGCCCGCGCCTGGTCACCGCGGTCGCGAACGCGGGCGGTCTCGGGATCCTGGCGTCGGCGACGATGACGCTGGACCAGCTCGCGGACGCGATCCACGAGGTGAAGGACCGCACGGACGCGCCGTTCGGGGTCAACCTGCGGGCCGACGCCGGGGACGCCGGCGACCGCATCGACCTGCTGATCAAGGAGGGCGTGAAGGTCGCGTCGTTCGCGCTCGCGCCGAAGAAGGAGCTGATCGCCAAGCTCAAGGACGCGGGCCTCGTCGTGATCCCGTCCGTGGGCGCGCGGCGGCACGCGGAGAAGGTGGCGGGCTGGGGCGCGGACGCGGTGCTGGTGCAGGGCGGCGAGGGCGGCGGGCACACCGGCGCCGTCGCCACCACGCTGCTGCTGCCGCAGGTCGTGGACGCGGTCGACATCCCGGTGATCGCGGCCGGCGGCTTCTTCGACGGGCGCGGGCTCGCCGCCGCGCTGTCCTACGGGGCGGCGGGCGTGGCGATGGGCACCCGGTTCCTGCTGACCTCCGACAGCTCGGTCCCCGACGCGGTCAAGCAGGTGTACCTGAAGACGGGCGAGACGGTCGTGACCCGGCAGGTCGACGGGATGCCGCACCGGGTGCTGCGCAGCGCGCTGGTGGACGGCCTGGAGTCGTCCGGCCGGGTCAGCGGGCTGGTCCGGGCGCTGCGCAACGGGGCCCGGTTCAAGAAGCTGTCCGGGATGTCGTGGCGCGCGATGATCGCGGACGGGAAGGCGATGAAGCACGGCAAGGACCTGTCCTGGTCGCAGGTCCTCATGGCGGCCAACACCCCGATGCTGCTGAAGGCGGCGATGGTGGACGGCCGTCCCGATCTCGGCGTGATGGCGTCGGGCCAGGTCGTCGGGGTCATCGACGACCTGCCGAGCTGCGTCCAGCTCATCGACGGGATCGTGGAACAGGCCGTGCAGGCCATCGGCGCGCAGCAGGCGCTGCTGGTGCGTTAGGCGGTGCTGATGCGTCAGACGGTGCTGGTGTTTTAGACGATGCCGGTGCGTTAGGCGGTGCCGAGGCCGCGCAGCACGGCCGCCAGTCCCCCGCGGAACTCCTCGTCGGGGCCGATGTGGCGGGCGTGCCGCGCGGTCTCCGCCATGTTCGGGAACCGGTCGGCGGGCAGCGCGGCGATGGCGGCCGTTCCCTCGCCCTCCAGCGGGCCGAGGTGCTCCAGCTGGATGGCGCCGATGATGTAGGCGATCACCGCGCGGAGGGCGACGGCGGCGCGCGGCCCGGTGATGCCGGCGTCGTGCAGGATGCCGGCCACCGTCTCGCCCCAGCACAGCGACCCGGTCGAGTCGTGCCGGTGCGTGAGCGTCAGCGGCATGATCGCCGCGTGCGCGCCGAACGCCTTCCGCAGCCGCAGCGCCATCGTCACGATCCTCTCCTCCCACGGCCCGCCGGGCGGCGGCGTGGGGTCGACCTCCGCGTAGACGAGGTCGATGACGAGGCCTTCCAGCTCCTCCCGGTCGCGGACGTACCGGTACAGCGCCATGGTGCTCAGCTTGAGCTCCTTGGCGACGGCGCGCATGGACAGCCCGGCGAGGCCGTCCCGGTCGATGACGGCGAGCGCCGCGGCGGCGACCTGGTCCTGGGTGAGCGAGCGGGGTCTCGGCATGGCATTTGACAGCGTACGGCATACGCTTACGATCGTAAGCGTATGCCGTACACCTAAGGAGCGCGCCGATGCGTCTCGTCCCCGGTTCCGACGTCCCCGCCCGCGAGCTGACCCCGGTCGGCGGCCCCGCCGTCCCCGTGCCCGACCCGGGCCGCCTCGTCCACCTGCAGTTCCGCCGGTTCGCGGGCTGCCCGATCTGCAACCTGCACCTGCGCTCGTTCGTCACCCGGCACGCCGAGATCGAGGCCGCCGGGATCCGCGAGATCGTGGTGTTCCACTCCACCGAGGAGGAACTGCGCGAGCACGTCCCCGGACTCCCGTTCCCCGTCGTCGGGGACCCCCGCAAGCGCCTGTACGCCGAGTTCGGCGTCGAGTCAGCGCGCCGCGCGCTGCTCGACCCCCGGGTGTGGGGCCCGCTCGCCTGGTCCTCGGTCATCAAGACCTGGCGGGTGCTCCGGGGCCGCGAGCGCCCGCCGGCCGCCCGCCCGACCGGCGGCCGGCTGGGCCTGCCCGGCGACTTCCTGATCGGCGCGGACGGGCGGCTCATCGCGGCGAAGTACGGCGAGCACGCCTACGACCAGTGGTCGGTCGACGAACTGCTCGCCCTGGCCGCCGAGGCGCCCGCCCCGGCGCGGAAGGCATGACCATGGGGACCATCGACCGCGTCGCCGACGCCGCCCGCTACGAGGTGATCAGCGGCGGGTACGACGACGCCCTGTTCGCCGCCGCCGCCGTCCCTCCCGCCGGGCGCGTGCTCGACGTCGGCTGCGGCTACGGCGCGACCTCGCGGCGCGCCGCACGGCTCGCCGCCCGCGGAAGCGTCCTCGGCAACGACATCGCGGAGCCCCTGCTCGCCCAGGCCCGCGCTTTCGCCGACCGCGAGGGCCTGGGCAATGTCGCGTTCGAGGCGGGCGACGCGCAGACGCATCCCTTCCGCCACGGCGAGTTCGACGTCGCGATCAGCCGGTTCGGCATGATGTTCTTCCGCGACCCCGTGGCCGCCTTCGGCAACGTCCGCCGGGCCCTGAAGCCGGGAGGACGGCTGGTGTTCACGACCGTCGGCCCGCCCGGCGGCAACGACCTGCCGGGCATCGTCGCGGCGGCCATGCCCCCGGCGCCGGCGGGCGGACCCCCGTCCGACGTGCACTCGCTGTCCGACCCCGACCGGATCGCCGCCGTGCTCGGCGCGGCCGGGTTCGCCGACGTCCGCTCCGAAAAGGTCGAGACGTCCATCGTCCTCGGACCGGACGCGGAGGCGGCCGCCTCGTTCCTCCTCGCCTGGGGCGCCTTCGGCGGCGCCTTGGACGAGGCCGCCGCCGGCCGCGCGCGGGCCGCGCTGACCGGCGCGGCCCGCCCGTTCGAGACGCCCGGCGGCGTCCGGCTGCGGAGCACCGCATGGCTGGTCACGGCGGTGTGAGCGTCAGCTGCGCACCGCGAGGACGAGCTTGCCGGTCGTGGCGCCCGACTCGATGCGGCGGTGTGCCTCCGCGGCCTGCTCCAAGGGCAGCTCCTCCACCTGGAGCCGCAGGTCGCCGGAGGCCGCGGCGGCCACGGCGCGGCGCAGGGCCCGGCCCGCCTCGGCCGGGAACGCGCCCGAGAACGCCGCGAGGTTGAACCCCGACACGGACTTGTTGCTGAACCACAGCTCGTTCGCCGACACGCCCACGTCGTCCGCGCCCGACGCGTTGCCCATGACGATCATCCGGCCCATCGGGGCGAGGGCGTCGAGGCTGGTGCGGCGCGCCGGGCCGCCGACCATGTCGACCACGATGTCGAACCCGCGCCCGCCGGTGAGGTCCGCGACCCGGTCCGGCAGCTCGTCGCGGAGCACGACGTCGTCGTAGCCGAAGCCGCGCGCCGTCTCGATCTTCGCCGGGCCGCCGACGGTGCCGACCACGCGGCCCGCGCCGAGCTGCCGCGCCGCCTGGCCGAGCTGGCTGCCGACCCCTCCGGCGGCGGCGTGCACGAGCACGGTCTCGCCGGGCTCGATCCGCGCCGCCCGGTCCAGGACGAGGAACGCGGTCGTGCTGTTGGACGGGATCGCGGCCGCGACGTCCAGGCCGAGGTCGAGACCGTCCAGCGGCGCGACCAGGTCGGCGGAGGTGACGACGGCCTCGGCGTACCCGCCGCTGTCCACGATCGTCAGCGCGGCGACGGGCTGTCCGGGCCGCAGCCCCTCGACCTCGGGGCCGACCGCGCGGACGTGCCCGGACACCTCGATGCCGGGGACGAACGGCAGCGGCACGTCCACGACGCCCCGCCGGTACAGCACCTCGGCGAAGTTGGCGCCCGCGTAGGCGACGTCGATCGACACCTGCCCCGGCCCCGGCTCGGGGACCTTGACCTCGTCCACGCGCAGCACGTCGGCCTCGCCGAACGCGGGAATGGTGACGGCCTTCATCAGTAACGCCCTCCAACGGCCGCGGGAACGGCGTCCAGCTCGGCCAGGTCGGCCTCGGTGAGGTCCAGGTCGGCGGCGGCGGCGTTGTCGCGCAGGTACCGCTGCTTCTTGGTGCCGGGGATGGGGATGACGTGGTCGCCCTGCGCGAGCGTCCAGGCGATGGCGACCTGCGCCGGGGTGGCGCCGTGCCGCTCGGCGACCGCCTTGACGACGTCGACGATGCGCAGGTTGGCCTTCAGCGCCTCCTCCTGGAAGCGCGGGTTGGCGCCGCGGAAGTCGCCGTCCTCGAAGTCGGCCGCGGTGACGGTCCCGGTGAGGAACCCCCGGCCGAGCGGCGAGAACGGGACGAACGCCGCCCCGTTGGCAGCGCACCAGCCGACCACGTCGCCCGCCTCGCCGGCGCCCGAGACCGCACCGGCGCCGGCGGACTCCGCCGCGGGCTGCCCCATCGCGTCCCGCGTCCACAGCGACAGCTCCGACTGGATCGCCGCCACCGGGTGGATCGCGTGCGCCTCGGCCGCCTGCGCGACGCTGACCTCCGACAGTCCCAGCCGCCGCACCTTGCCCTCGGCGACCAGTTCCGCCATCGCGCCCCAGGTGTCGGCCAGCGGCACGTCCGGGTCGACGCGGTGCAGGTAGTAGAGGTCGATCACGTCGGTGTCCAGGCGGCGGAGGCTGTCCTCGGCGGACGCCTTGACGTGCTCGGGCCGCCCGTTGCGGACGATCTTCCTGGTGGCGAGCGACTCCACGACCAGGCCCGTCTTGGTGGCGAGCACCGCCTCGTCGCGGCGGCCCGCGAGGGCCCGCCCGACCAGCGTCTCGTTGTGGCCGTCGCCGTAGGGCTGCGCGGTGTCCAGGAAGGTGACGCCCAGGTCGAGCGCCTCGCGGATCAGCGCCACCGACGCGTCGTCGTCGCGCTCGGACTCGGTGTAGGCCCAGCTCATGCCCATGCAGCCCAGCCCGACGGCGCCCACCGGCGTACCCGCGAAATCACGATTCCTCACGGCCGTTCCCTTCGTCTGGTTCGTTCGGGAACGATCGTGCCGGATCGCCGGAGAAGCAGGCAGACCGCGCTCATCCTGGGTCTGCCACCACCACCCTCGCGGGCGGGGGTCAGCTCGCCGCGGCCAGACGGCGCCGCGCCATCAGCCGCTCCAGGCGTTCCATGGTCCCGGTGCCGGGCCGCGGGTTCTGCAGCACGAGGTCGGTGCCGGGGCGGTCGGCGAGCGGCAGCAGCGTCCCCTCGAAGATCATCTCGCCGGCCTCCGGGTGCCGGACGCCCTTGACCGCCTGCGTGGCGGCGCTCACGTCGTGCCGGGGCCACAGCTCGGCGAACTCCGGGCTGACCTCGATCATGTCCTCGGCGATCCGGCCGAACTCGGGGTCGTCGGGATAGCGGGCCGCGTCCGCGCGGAACCGGGCGACGACGCCCGGGGCGGCGGCGGCCCACTCCAGGTGCATGCTCCGGTAGCGGGCGTTGGTGAAGAACGTCACCAGGCAGTTGTGGTCCACGTCGGAGAACCCGAACACCTCGCGGGCCGCGTCGTTGATCGCGACGAAGTTCCAGTGCCGGTCCCGGACGTAGGCGGGCCGCGGCGACCACGCGTCCAGCACCCGCCGCAGCTCCGGCGTGATCGGGGCGGCGGGGCCGGCCTCCCGCCGCGGCGGGTTCAGCCCGGCCAGCAGGTACAGGTGCTCGCGCTCGGCGGCGTCGAGCCGGAGGGCGCGGGCGATGGCGTCCAGCACGTCGCCGGAGACCTTGATGTCGCGGCCCTGCTCCAGCCACGTGTACCAGGACACGCCGACCCCGGCGAGCACGGCGACCTCCTCGCGCCGCAGGCCCGGCGTCCGGCGCCGGCCCGCGTCGGGCATGCCGACGTCGGAGGGCGTGAGCCGGGCGCGGCGGGTCCGCAGGAAGTCGCGCATCTCCTCGCGGCGGCGGTCGGGGGCGGAGGGCGGGGTCGTGCTGGCCATGCCGCCACGATATCCGGTGGTCCGGCCGTGATCGCCGGGGCGGCGGCCGGGCGGGCGGCGCGCCGGTCACGTGGCGGGCGCGCCGGTCACGTGGCGGGCGCGCCGGTCACGTGGCGGGCGGGGCCTCCGCGTGCAGCCGCACGGTCCCGGCCCCGCTCAGCCGCGCGATGTCCGCGCCGTCGCGTCCGAGCTCGCGCAGGACCGCCTCGGTGTGCTCGCCGAGCGCCGGGACCGGGTCCATCCGCGCCTCGACGTCGGCGAAGGTGATCGGCGGGCGGATCGCGCGGATCGCCCCGACCGGCGAGCCGACCTCGCGCCAGCGGTCCCGCTCGGCGAGCTGCGGGTGCGCGATCAGCCCGTGCCCGTCGTTCAGCGACGCGTTCGCGACGCCCGCCTCGTCCAGCCGCCGCAGCAGTTCCGCGCGGTCCATCGCCGAGGTGACGCCGGCGACGATCGCGTCCACCTTCCCGCGGTTGCGGACCCGCGCCTGGTTCGTCGCGTACTCCGGATCGGTGACCAGGTCGGGACGGTCCAGGACGCCGGTCGCCAGCGCCGCCCAGCCGCGGTCGTTCTGCACGCCGATGACGACGTCGACCCCGTCGGCGGTCGGGTAGGCGTCGTAGGGGGAGATGACCGGATGGCTCAGCCGGGTCCGCGGCGGCACCGACCCCGTGTAGAGGGTCGTGTACATCGCCTGGCTCATCCACTCGGCGACCGCGTCGAACATCGTGACCTCGATCGCCGCGCCCTCGCCGGTGGTGCCGCGCCGGACGAGCGCGGCGAGCGTCCCGGAGAAGGCGTACATCCCGGCGGCGATGTCGGCCAGCGGGGAGCCCGCCTTCACCGGCGTCTCCGGGGTGCCCGTCACCGAGATCAGCCCCGCCTCGGCCTGGACGAGCATGTCGTAGGCGCGCTTGTCGCGGTACGGGCCGCGCGTCCCGTAGCCGGACATGTCGACGACGATCAGCCGGGGATCGCGGGCGCGCAGCCCGTCCGCGCCGAAGCCGAGACGGGCGGCGGCGCCGGGCGCGAGGTTCTGCAGGAACACGTCGGCGCCCGCGACCAGCTCGGCGAGGATCTCCCGCCCCTCGTCCCGCTTGAGGTCGAGCGCGACCGACTCCTTCGACCGGTTCAGCCACGCGAAGTGGGTGCCGAGCCCGCCGCGCACGTTGGCGTCGTAGGCGCGGGCGAAGTCGCCGCCGTCCACGCGCTCGACCTTGATGACGCGGGCGCCGAGGTCGGCGAGCTGCCGCGTGGCGAACGGCGCGGCGACCGCCTGTTCCAGCGCGACGACGGTGATGCCTTCGAGGGGGAGCATCGCGGTCTCAGTCCTCCAGCAGCCGGCGGCCGATGATCATCTTCTGGATGTCGGCGGTGCCCTCGCCGATCAGCAGCATCGGCGCCTCCCGGTAGAGGCGCTCGATCTCGTACTCCTTGGAGTAGGCGTAGCCGCCGTGGATGCGGAAGGAGTCCTCCACGACCTCCTTGCAGTACTCGCTGGCCAGGTACTTGGCCATGCCCGCCTCCAGGTCGTTGCGCTCGCCGGAGTCCTTGCGGCGCGCCGCCATCACCATCATCTGGTGGGCGGCCTCGACCTTGGTCGCCATCTCGGCGAGCCGGAACATGACCGCCTGGTGCTCGGCGATCGGCCTGCCGAACGTCTCGCGCCGCCGCGCGTAGTCGAGGGCCAGCTCGTAGGCGCGGCGCGCGACGCCGCAGCCGCGGGCCGCGACGTTGACGCGGCCGACCTCGACGCCGTCCATCATCTGGTAGAAGCCGCGGCCGGGCTCGCCGCCGAGGACCTGCGCGGCCGGGATCCGGTAGGAGTCGAAGATCAGCTCGGTCGTGTCGACGCCCTTGTACCCCATCTTCTCGATCTTCCCGGGGACGGTCAGGCCCGGCGCGACCTCCCCGAACCCGGGCGTCTTGTCGACCAGGAACGTCGTCATGCCGCGGTGGCCCGCGTCCGGGTCGGTCTTCACGAGGGTGGCGACGAGGTTGGCGGACCCGCCGTTGGTCAGCCACATCTTCTGCCCGTCGATCACGTACGCGTCGCCGTCGGGCACGGCGCGGGTCCTGATCGCCGACACGTCCGAGCCGCAGCCCGGCTCCGACATGGAGAACGCGCCGCGGATCTCACCGGCCGCCATCCTCGGCAGGTAGTGCGCCCGCTGCTCCGGCGTGCCGTGGTGGGTGATCATCCAGGCGACGATGAAGTGCGTGTTGACGATGCCGGACACGCTCATCCAGCCGCGCGACAGCTCCTCCACCGCGAGCGCGTAGGTCAGCAGCGACTCGCCGAGGCCGCCGTGCTCCTCGCCGATCATCAGCCCGAACAGGCCGAGCCGCTTCATCCCGTCCACGATCTCCTGCGGGTACGCGTCCGCGTGCTCCAGCTCCGTCGCGACCGGGAGGATCTCCTTGTCGACGAAGGCCCGCACCGTCGCCACGATCTCCCGCTGCTCGTCCGACAGCCCGTAGGTCTGCTGCAGCCTGCTCACGTTCCATTCCCTCCCGGATCACGCGCCTGTGCGAAGGAGCCGCCGCGCCGGCGGCTCAGCGGCCCTCGAAGCGGGGGGCGCGGCGCTCGGCGAACGCGGCGCGGCCCTCCGCGAAGTCGGCGGTGCCGAACAGCGCGGCCTGCTCCTCCCGCTCGGCCTCCAGCAGCCGCTTCAGGCTGTGGTCGGCGCGCGCGAGGAGCCGCTTGGCGGCGGCGACCGCGAGCGGGGCGAGCGACGCCGCGCCGGCGGCCAGCTCCAGCGCCGCGGCCAGGGCCCCGCCGGGCGGCGCGAGCGAGTCGGCGAGCCCGATCTCGCAGGCCCGCGGCGCGGGCACCGTCCGGCCGAACACGAGCATCTCCTTGGCGCGGCCCATCCCGACGCGCTGCGGGAGCGTCCACAGCAGCCCGCCGTCGGCGACCAGCCCGACCTTGCCGAACGCGGCGACGAACCGGGCGTCCTCGGCGGCCACCACGTGGTCGCAGGCGGCGGCGACGGACACGCCGAGCCCGGCGGCGGCGCCCTCGACGGCCGCGACCACCGGGGTCCCGCAGGTCGCGATGATCCGGACGGCCCGGTGCACCGGCGCCAGCCGCTCGCGGACCTCGTCGGGCCCGGCGCCCTCCATCGACCGCAGGTCGCCGCCCGCCGAGAACGTGCCGCCCGCGCCCGTCAGCACGATCGCGCGGACGGCCGGGTCGTCGGCGGCGCGGCGCAGCTCGTCCAGGAGCCGCAGGCGCATCGGGATGTCGATCGCGTTGCGCGCCTCGGGGCGGTTCAGCGTCAGGACCCGGGTCGCGTCGTGGTCGGCGACCTCGACGACGTCGCCGGCGGGGCCGCCGGTCACGCGTCCGCCGCCGATCGCCGCGCGGGGGCGCGCACCGCTCCGGAGTCCCGGTCGTCCATCGATCCCCTCCTCGCAATTTTTTATACGATATGGGGCGATGCCCGCCCCAGGGAAGGGCGGCCCCCTGGGAGCGCCTCCGTCAGTCCTTGTGGTCGGCCCAGAACCCCTGCGCCTCCAGGTGCACGACCAGCAGCGCCCCGGCGTGCCTGATGTGCGCCCGCATCGCACCGCGCGCGGCCTCGGGGTCCCCGGCCCGCAGCGCCGCCAGGATGAGCCGGTGGTCGTCGACGGAGGCCTGGCTCCAGCCCTGGATGCTGGAGTAGAAGCGGCGCGGCGCGTACCGCACCACGAGCTGGAGCAGCCACGCCGTCTTGGGCGACCCGGCGCACAGGTTGATCACCCGGTGGAACTGGTGGTTGGCCCGCTCGATGCCCTCGGCGTCCGCGGCCTTGGACGCCTGCTCCAGCAGCCGCTGCGTCCGGTCGAGCGCCTCCAGCTCGTCCGCCGTGATCTTCTCGGCGGCGCGGGAGGCCAGCTCACCGGCGAAGTACGCCTGCGCCTCGAACAGGTCCTGGACGTCCTGGCGCGACAGCGGCGCCGGCATGAACCCGCGCCGCGGCTCCAGCGTGACGAAGCCCTCGCCGCGCAGCGACAGCAGCGCCTCCCGGACCGGGGTGACGCTGATCCCGAGGTCGTCGGCGATCCGCTCCAGCCGCAGGAACTCCCCGTGCCGGACCTGGCCGGACATGATCAGCTCGCGGACGTAGGCGGCCACCTCGTCGCTGAGCTGGCGGCGCCTGCCGAGCGCCCGGTCGCCGGAACTCGCCACTGTCATCGTCTCCCCGTACGCCTGCCTGATCCCAACATTATGTAGGGACGGACTGTCCCCCTCGTGTCCGATCAGCCGGTTCCGGCCTCCAGCGAGTTGACAGTGGTGATTTTCAAATCAAATATATGAAAAGGCGCCGGCCGGTGCCGGGGCCGGAGGAGGGCGGCAGCCGTGTTCACGCTGAGCGACGAGGAGCGCGCCATCGTCGAGGTCGTCGCGGACTTCGTCGACCGGGAGGTCCGGCCGGTGGCCCGCGACCTCGAGCACGCGAACGCCTACCCCGAGCACCTGATCGCCCGAATGAAGGAGCTGGGCGTCTACGGGCTCGCCGTGCCCGAACCGTACGGCGAGGTCTCGGTCTCCAAGGCCTGCTACGCCCTCGTCACCGAGGAGTTGGCGCGCGGCTGGATGTCGCTCGCGGGGGCGTTCGGCGGGCACACGGTCGTCTCGCACCTGCTCGCGGTCTTCGGCACCGAGGAGCAGAAGCGCCGGTATCTGCCCCGGATGGCGACCGGTGAGCTGCGCGCCACGATGGCGCTGACCGAACCGTCCGGCGGCTCCGACCTGCAGGCGATGACCACGACCGCGCGCCGCGAGGGCGACCGCTACGTGATCGACGGCGCGAAGATGTGGATCACGAACGCGCGGACGTCCGGCCTGATCGCGCTGCTGTGCAAGACCGACCCGGACGCCCGGCCCCGGCACCGCGGCATCAGCGTCCTGCTCGTCGAGAAGGGGCCGGGCCTGACGGTCTCCCGCGACCTGCCGAAGCTCGGCTACAAGGGCGTGGAGAGCTGCGAGCTGTCGTTCGACGGCTGCGAGGCGCCGCTGGACGCGGTGCTCGGCGGCGAGGAGGGCCGCGGGTTCGCGCAGATGATGCGCGGTCTGGAGGTCGGCCGGATCCAGGTCGCGGCGCGCGCGCTCGGCGTGGCCCGGGCCGCGCTGGAGGACTCCGTCCGCTACGCCCAGGAGCGCGAGGCGTTCGGCAAGCCGATCTGGAAGCACCAGTCGGTCGGCAACTACCTCGCCGACATGGCCACCGAGCTGCGCGCGGCGCGGCTGCTCACCCTGGACGCCGCCGGACGGCTGGACGCCGGCGAGCGCTGCGACATGGAGGCGGGCATGGCCAAGCTCTACGCCTCCGAGGCGGCGATGCGGATCGCCCTCAACGCCGTCCGCATCCACGGCGCGGCGGGCTACTCCACCGAGTTCGACATCGAGCGCTACTTCCGGGACGCCCCGCTGATGATCGTCGGCGAGGGGACCAACGAGATCCAGCGCAACGTGATCGTCAAGCAGCTGGTCGAGCGGAACCGCGTCTGACGCGGCGCGGAGGGCGCGGCCCAGGCCGGTCAGGGCCCCTCGCCGGGCTCCTCGCCGGCCCGGATCCAGTCGAAGGTGCGCTCCACGGCGCGCTTCCAGTTGTCGTACTCGTGGTCGCGGCGGCTCGACTCCATGGCGGGGACCCAGCGGGCCGCGCGGTGCCAGTTCCGCCGCAGCCCCTCCAGGCCCGCCCAGTAGCCGACGGCCAGCCCGGCGGCGTACGCGGCGCCGAGCGAGACGGTCTCGACCACCATCGGCCGCGCCACCGGCACGTTCAGCATGTCGGCGACCATCTGCATCAGCAGGTTGTCGGAGGTCATGCCGCCGTCGGCCTTCAGCTCCCGGAGGCTGAGCCCGGAGTCCCGGTTCATCGCGTCCACGACCTCGCGGGTCTGCCAGCCGGTCGCCTCCAGCACCGCCCGCGCCAGGTGGCCCTTGGTGATGTAGGAGGTCAGGCCGACGATGATGCCGCGGGCCTCGCTCCGCCAGTGCGGGGCGAACAGCCCGGAGAACGCCGGCACGATGTAGCAGCCGCCGTTGTCGCTCACGGTGCGGGCGAGCGTCTCGATCTCCGGCGCGGTGGTGATCAGCCCGAGCCCGTCGCGGAACCACTGGACGAGCGCGCCGGTGATCGCGATCGAGCCCTCCAGCGCGTACACCGCCGGCTCGTCGCCGATCTTGTAGCCGACGGTGGTGAGCAGCCCGTTCTCCGACCGCACCGGCTTGGTCCCGGTGTTCATCAGCAGGAACGCGCCGGTCCCGTAGGTGCACTTGGTCTCGCCGGGCGCGAAGCACGTCTGGCCGAACAGCGCGGCCTGCTGGTCGCCGAGCGCGGCGCCGACCCGCACCCCGGGGAACACCCGGCGGGCCGTCCCGTAGGTCTCGGTGGACGACCTGATCTCCGGCAGCATCGCCCGCGGCACCCCGAAGAACGCCAGCAGGTCGTCGTCCCAGGACAGCGTGTGCAGGTCCATCAGCAGGGTGCGGCTGGCGTTGGTGACGTCGGTGACGTGCACGCCGCCGTCGACGCCGCCGCTGAGGTTCCAGATCAGCCAGCTCTCCATGGTGCCGAACAGCACCTCGCCGCGCTCGGCGCGCTCGCGCAGGCCGGGCGTGTGGTCGAGCAGCCAGCGGATGCGCGGCGCGGAGAAGTAGGTGGCGAGCGGCAGCCCGCTGCGCTCGGTGACGATCGCGGCGCCGGGCGCGCGGCCCAGTTCGTCGACCAGCGGGCCGGTCCGCATGTCCTGCCAGACGATGGCGCGGCCGATCGGGGCGCCGGTGAGCCGGTCCCAGAGCACGGTGGTCTCGCGCTGGTTGGCGATGCCGACGGCGGCGACCTGGTTCGCGGTGACGCCCGCCTGGGCGAGCGCCTCCGGCGCGATCCGCTCCAGGTTGCGCCAGATCTCCATGGGGTCGTGCTCGACCCAGCCGGGCTTCGGGAAGTGCTGCCGGTGCTCGCGCTGCGCCACCGACACGAGCCGGCCGCCGTGGTCGAACAGGATGCACCGGGTCGAGGTGGTGCCCTGGTCGATCGACATCACGTAGCGTTCGGTCACGTTGCGCCCTCTCCCCCGCCGTGCCCCTTCCCCGTCCGCCGGTCCCGCCGCGTCTCCCGATCCCGCCACGTCCCCCGGTCCGGCCGCGTCTCCCGGTCCCGCCGCCCGCCGGTGCGGGCGGCCGCTCGTCCGGTCACCCGCGGTCTCCGCGCGTCACCATCGCGAGCCGCCGAGGTCCCGTGAGACGGCGCGGGCCGCGTCCCGCACGAACGCCACCAGCCGGGGTTCGGGGACGCGGCCGGTGTCGCAGATCCGCTCGACCGCGCCGGAGATGCCGATGGCCCCGACGACGAGTCCCCCGTACCCGCGGATCGGTGCGGCGATGCCCGCCTCGCCGATGGACAGCTCCTCGACCTCGGCCGCCCAGCCGTTCTCGCGGACCCGGGTGGCGGCCCGTGCGAGCAGGCGCGGATCGGTGATCGTCCGGCGGCAGTAGGACTCCAGCTCGGTGTCGCGGATGGACGCCGCCGCGTTGGCGTCGTGCGCCAGCAGCGCCTTGCCGAGGGCGGTCGCGTGCAGCGGCAGCAGCGACCCGACGTCCAGCGCCTGGAGGGTGTCGTCGGGCCGGAAGACGTGGTGGACGACCAGCACCTTCCCGTCGAGCAGGGTGCCGATCCGGACGGCCTCGCCGCTGCGCGAGGCCAGCGCGTCCGCCCAGTTGATCGCCCGGGAGCGCAGCTCGTTGACGTCCAGGTAGCTGGTGCCGAGGTGGAGCAGGGCGGCGCCGAGCTGGTACTTTCCGGTGCCGCCGTCCTGCTCGACGAAGCCGACCCGCTCCAGGGTGCGCAGGATGCCGTGCGCGGTGCCGCGTGCGAGCCCGAGCGAGCTGGCGATCTCACCGACCCCGAGCCGGCCGGAGCTGGCGGCGAGCAGCCGCAGGATCGCGGCGGCCCGCTCGATCGACTGCACAGGTCCGGGCATGAACCCGATGCTAGTTCTCGGGCCAGGGTGCCGACAATGTCGGCACCTGTCGTCATCACCGCCGTTCCCGTCCCGAACTGCCCGGATTCTGTGATCTGGTGCACAGGGGGGAGGGTAACCGGCGCCGGGCGGCGGGGAAAGTGTTCGACATTGTCGGCAGCCTTCCGTTGTTTCCGGGTCATCCGCGTCCTACGTTCTGGCCAGCCTCATGAGGCTTCGCGTCCACCCCCGCAGCCGAGGAGCACAGACATGGCGGAACGCCGGAAATTCCCACCGCTCGCCGGGGAGCTCGCCGCCGAGTTCGCCGGAACCATGATCCTGATCCTGTTCGGAGTCGGCGTCGTGGCGCAGGTCGCCGGCGCCGGCATCGGCGACCACGACAGCATCGCCTGGGCCTGGGGGCTCGGCGTCACGCTCGGCGTCTACGTCGCCGCGCGGATCAGCGGCGCCCACCTCAACCCCGCGGTCACGTTCGCGCTGGCCACGTTCAAGGAGTTCTCGTGGCGGAAGGTGGCGCCCTACATCGCCGCCCAGACCGCCGGGGCGTTCATCGCGGCGCTGATCGTCCGGTGGAACTACAGCGAGATCCTGGCCAAGGTCGACCCCGGCCACACCATCAAGACCCAGGGCGTCTTCTCGACGCTGCCGGGCAACGGGACCCTGCCCGTCGGCACCTGGGGCGCGTTCCGCGACCAGGTCATCGGCACCGCCATCCTGCTGTTCGTCATCAAGGCGCTGACCGACGCGCGGAACTCGCCGCCGCTGGCCAACCTCGGCCCCTTCCTGATCGGGCTGCTGGTCGTGGCGATCGGGATGGCGTTCGGCTCGGACGCCGGCTACGCGATCAACCCGGCGCGCGACTTCGGGCCCCGGCTCGCGCAGTTCATCACCGGCTACGGCGGCGCCTGGAAGGACCAGCACGGGGACCTGTACTTCTGGGTCCCGATCGTCGCCCCGCTCATCGGCGGCGTGCTCGGCGCCGGCCTGTACAAGCTGCTGATCGGCTGGTTCCTGCCGTCCGACGGCACCGAGCCGGACGTCGCCAAGCCCGAGCCCGAGTACGAGGCCGCGTGAGCGGCGCGACCCCCTGTCCGCAGGTCCTTCCCACTGGAGATTCCGCACATGGCTGACTTCGTCGGAGCGCTCGACCAGGGCACCACGAGCACCCGGTTCATGATCTTCGATCACGGCGGCAACGAGATCGCCCGCCACCAGCTCGAGCACGAGCAGATCCTGCCGCAGGCCGGCTGGGTCGAGCACAACCCCACCGAGATCTGGGAGCGCACCCGCGCGGTCGTCCAGAGCACGCTGAACAAGGCGAACCTGAGCCACACCGACCTCGCGGCGTTCGGCATCACCAACCAGCGCGAGACGACGCTGGTGTGGGACCGCCGCACCGGGCGGCCCTACTTCAACGCGATCGTCTGGCAGGACACCCGCACCGACCGCATCGCCTCGGCGCTGGAGCGGGAGGGCAAGGGCGACGTCATCCGCCGCAAGGCCGGGCTGCCGCCCGCGACGTACTTCTCCGGCGGCAAGATCCAGTGGATCCTGGAGAACGTCGACGGGGTTCGGGAGGCGGCCGAGCGGGGCGACGCGATCTTCGGGACGACCGACAGCTGGGTGCTGTGGAACCTGACCGGCGGGCCGGACGGCGGCGTGCACGTCACCGACGTCACCAACGCCAGCCGCACCATGCTGATGGATCTGGAGACCCTCGACTGGGACGACGAGCTGCTGTCGTTCTTCGGCATCCCGCGCGCGATGCTCCCGGAGATCAGGCCGTCGTCGACGTCCGAGGCCTACGGGCTGACCCGACCGGACGGTCCTCTCGGCGGCGAGGTCCCGCTGACGGCGGCCCTCGGCGACCAGCAGGCCGCGACGGTCGGCCAGGTGTGCTTCTCGCCCGGCGAGGCCAAGAACACCTACGGCACCGGCAACTTCCTGCTGCTCAACACGGGCAACGAGCTGGTGCGGTCGAAGAACGGGCTGCTGACCACGGTCTGCTACCAGTTCGGGGGCCAAAA
Source organism: Spirillospora sp. NPDC046719 (assembly GCF_040645715.1). Classification (NCBI taxonomy): domain Bacteria; kingdom Bacillati; phylum Actinomycetota; class Actinomycetes; order Streptosporangiales; family Thermomonosporaceae; genus Spirillospora; species Spirillospora sp. NPDC046719. Next base: position 22,157 of record NZ_JBEYYT010000089.1, read on the forward strand.
GCCGGTGTACGCGCTGGAAGGGTCGATCGCGGTCACCGGGTCGGCGGTGCAGTGGCTGCGCGACCAGCTCGGCATCATCTCCGGCGCCGCGCAGAGCGAGGCGCTCGCCCGGCAGGTCGAGGACAACGGCGGCGTGTACTTCGTCCCCGCGTTCTCCGGCCTGTTCGCCCCCTACTGGCGGTCGGACGCGCGCGGCGCCATCGTCGGGCTCTCGCGCTTCAACACCAACGCCCACCTGGCCCGCGCCACCCTCGAATCGATCTGCTACCAGTCGCGGGACGTCGTGGAGGCCATGCGCGAGGACTCCGGCGTCGCCCTCGACACGCTCAAGGTCGACGGCGGGATCACCGCCAACGAGCTGTGCATGCAGATGCAGGCCGACATCCTCGGCGTCCCGGTGTCGCGCCCGGTCGTCGCCGAGACCACCGCCCTCGGCGCCGCCTACGCCGCCGGCCTCGCCGTCGGCTTCTGGAACACCACCGACGAGCTGCGCCAGAACTGGAACGAGGACAAGCGCTGGCTGCCCACCTGGGACGACGAGCAGCGCGAGAAGGGCTACGCCGGCTGGAAGAAGGCCGTCAGCCGAACCCTCGACTGGGTCGACGTCGACTAGACCCGGCCGGGACACCGCGCGCGGCGGGGCCGGGACACCGGCGCCGGCCCCGCCCGCACCATCCTGAACCGATCACCCCTCATCGGGAGCATGCAGTGACATCCGTAGCCCTCGGCCCTCGGTACCGCGAGGACACCCTGCGCGCACTGGCCGAGAACGAGTTCGACGTCCTGGTCGTCGGCGGCGGCATCGTCGGCGCCGGCGCCGCGCTCGACGCGATCTCCCGGGGCCTGACCGTCGCCCTGGTGGAGGCCCGCGACTGGGCGGCCGGCACCTCCAGCCGCTCCAGCAAGCTGATCCACGGCGGGCTCCGCTACCTGGAGCAGCGCGACTTCGGTCTGGTCCGCGAGGCGCTGCGGGAGCGCGCCCTGCTGCTGCACCGGCTCGCGCCGCACCTGGTGCGGCCCGTCCAGTTCCTGTACCCCCTGCGCAACCGGGTGTGGGAGCGGGCGTACGTTAGCGCCGGCGTGACGCTCTACGACACGATGGGCGGCGCCCGGTCGCTGCCCCGGCACCGGCAGCTCACCCGGCGCGGCGCGCTGCGGGAGGCGCCAGCCCTGCGCGCGGACGCGCTCGTCGGCGCGATCCAGTACTACGACGCGCAGGTGGACGACGCCCGCTACACGATGATGGTGGCCCGCACCGCCGCCCAGTACGGCGCGAGGGTCGCCACGCGCACCGAGGTGACCGGCTTCCTGCGCGAGGGCGAGCGGGTCACCGGCGCGCACGTCGTGGACCTGGAGGGCGGGCGGGAGATCACCGTCCGCGCCCGCCGGGTCGTCTGCGCGACGGGCGTGTGGACGGACGGCGCGCAGGCGATGACGGGGGCGCGGGCGACGTTCGCGGTGCGCGCGTCCAAGGGCGTCCACCTGGTGGTGCCGCGCGACCGGATCCCGATGGGCACGGGGCTGATCACCCGGACCGAGCGCAGCGTGCTGTTCATCATCCCGTGGGGCCGGCACTGGCTGGTCGGCACGACCGACACCCCGCACGACGACGGCCCGGACGAGCCGGTCGCCGACCACACCGACATCGGCTACCTGCTGGAGCGGGCGAACGCGGTGCTGCGCACGCCGCTGACCATGGACGATGTCGAGGGCGTGTACGCGGGGCTGCGGCCGCTGCTGTCCGGCGAGATGGACGACACGGCGCGGCTGTCCCGCGAGCACGCCGTCGCCGAGCCGGTGCCGGGGCTGGTCGTGGTCACGGGCGGCAAGTTCACCACCTACCGGGTCATGGCGCGCGACGCGGTCGACGTGGTCGCCGAGGGCCTGGACGAGTCGGTGCCCGCGTCGGTCACCGGGCGGCTGCCGATCCTCGGCGCGGTCGGCTTCGAGGTGCTGTGGAACGAGCGGCGCCGGCTCGCCGCCCGCTCCGGGCTGCACGTCGCGCGGATCGAGCACCTGCTGCGCCGGTACGGGTCGTGCGCGCAGGACGTCCTCGACCTGGTCGCCGCCGAACCGGAGCTCGGCGCGCCGATCCCCGGCGCGGAGGACTACCTGTGCGCCGAGGCCGTCTACGCGGTGACGCACGAGGGCGCCCTGCACCTTGAGGACGTCCTCGCGCGGCGGCTGCGCGTGTCGATCGAGGAGTGGGACGGCGGCCTCGCCGCGGCGGCGCACGTCGCCGACCTCCTCGCGCCCCGGCTGGGCTGGAGCCGCGAGGACGCCGCCGACGAGGTCAAGCGGTACGTCCTGCAGATCAGGGCGGAGCGCCGCGACGGGCCGGCCGTCGTGGAGCCGCCCGTGACGGCCGCCTAGGCGGCGTCCTTCAGGCGGTGGAGAACGTCGCCGTCATGGCGGTGACGCCGCCGGGCGCCTCGATCGACAGCTCGCCGTCCGGCGAGCCGGCCGCGACGAAGGGCTGCCGCGCGTAGACGGGCCTGCGGGCGCGGAACGACAGATCGTTCACCCTCAGGCCCGCCCGGCGCGGCAGTTCGAGGCACAGGATCGCCAGCAGCGGCCCGTGCACGACGAGCCCGCCATGCCCCTCGACCTCGGTCGCGTAGGTCTCGTCGTAGTGGATGCGGTGGGCGTTGTAGGTGAGCGCGCTGAACCGGAACAGCAGGACCGGGTCGGCGGTCACCGGCAGCGTCCACGGCGCCTTCGTGTCCGGCGCGTCGAAGGACACCTCCGGCGGGCGGGACGCCGCGTCGCCGCTGCGGTAGACGAGGTCCTGCTCCTCGACGGCGATCTCCGCGCCGGCCCGCAGGAACGTGTGGCGGACGGTCACGAACAGCATCTCGCCGCTGCGTCCCTGCTTGACCGCCGTGGAGGCCAGCTCGGTACGGCGCGTGACGGTGTCGCCGACGCGCAGCGGCTCGCGCACGCGGAACCGGCCGCCGGCGAACATGCGCCGCCGGTCGGGGATCGGCGGCAGGAAGTGCCCGCCGAGCGGATGACCGTCGGGGCCGAGCTCGCGCTGCGCGGGCCGTTCGAGGAAGTGCAGCCAGTGCCACAGCGGCGGCAGCTCCTCCCCCGGCGGCTCGACGTCCAGCACTCCCGCCAGCGCGGCCGACGGCGCCGCGCCGATCGTCTCGGCCGCCTCGACCGGTTCCGGCGACCAGCCGCCCACGTCGATCATCGCCACACCCCTCGGCCGTCGGTCGTTCCCCAGGGATTATGCCGACGGGCGGGATCGGCGCCGGGCCCGGCCCCGCCCGGACGGCCGGCGCGCCGGCGGCGCCTACTCCGCGAACGCGTCGACGCCGGTCAGCTCGGCCGAGTACGCCCACAGCCGCGCGGCCTCGTCCGGGTCGATCGCGTAAGGACGGACGCCCACGGGCGCGGGCGCGCCCGCCTTCCGGCCGCGCACCTCGGGCACGTCGGCCGGGGTGGGCTCGGCGATGTCGCAGTCGATGCAGTAGACGCCGCCCATCCCGTCCAGCCGCGGGGACGTCGCCGCCCACACCGCGGTCGCGGCGCCCTGCTCCGGGGTCTTGAAGCCCTGGGCGATCTCGTTGCCCTCCTCGTCGATCCACCCGTAGGCGATCTTGTCCTCCTTCGGGATGTGCCGCTGCAGCGGCGTGAGGATGCTGCCCGGGTGGAGGGAGAACGCGCGCACGTCGTCCTTCGCCAGGGCGTCCAGGTGCACGGCGAACAGCACGTTGGCGGTCTTCGCCTGCCCGTACGCCTCCCACCGGTCGTAGCCGCGCGTGAAGTGCGGGTCGTCCCAGCGCATCCGGGAGAAGTGGTGCCCCTGCGAGGAGACGGCGACGACGCGGGCGCCGGCCCTGACCGCCGGCCACAGCCGGTTCACCAGCGCGTAGTGGCCGAGGTGGTTGGTGGCGAACTGCGCCTCCCAGCCCGGCCCGACCCGGGTCTCCGGGCACGCCATGACCGCCGCGTTGCCGATGATCATGTCGATGCCGCGGCCGGACTCCAGGAAGCGGTCGGCGAAGCCGCGCACGCTCTCCAGGTCGGCGAGGTCCAGCTCGTCCACCTCGACGCCGCCGACGTCCCCGAGCGCCTCCTTCGCGACCGCCGGGCGCCGCGCCGGCACCACGACGTGCGCGCCGGCCTCTGCCAGAGCGCGGGTCGTCTCCAGGCCGAGCCCGGAGTAGCCGCCGGTCACCACGGCCAGCCTCCCGGACAGGTCGATGCCCGCCAGGACCTCGCGCGCCGTGCTCTCGAACCCGAACCCCGAATCGATCCCGTGCTGCGGAGTGATCATGCACCGTACGGTACGAGTTAGAGCGCGCTCCAGGTCAAGCCGGGCCCTCCGCGGGGATCTCGGGGCAGTGCGTGCCGGTGTAGATCGTCGGCATGCAGCGGTTGCAGTGGATGCACAGCGACCGCGTCGAGGGGTCCTCCGCGATCCTGTTCACGAGGTCGGGCTCGCGCAGCAGCGCGCGTCCCATCGCGACGAACTGGAAGCCCTCCGCCATCGCCCTGTCCATCGTCTCGCGGTTGGTGACGCCGCCGAGCAGGATCAGCGGCAGGTCCAGCTCGGCGCGGAACCGGCGGGCGTGTTCGAGGAGGAACGCCTCCTGATACGGGTAGGCGCGCAGGAACCTCGTGCCGGACATCCGGATGCCCGCCCGCAGCGGCTGCTTGAAGTTGGCGGCGAACTCGCGGACCGGCGCCTCGCCGCGGAACAGGTACATCGGGTTCAGCAGGGAGCTGCCCGCCGTCAGCTCCAGCGCGTCGACGGTGCCCTCCTCCTGCAGCCAGCGCGCCACCTGCAGGCTGTCGTCGACCTCCAGCCCGCCCGGCACGCCGTCCCGCATGTTGATCTTCGCGGTGACGGCGATCCGGTCGCGGACCTCCTCGCGCACCGCCCGGGCGATGCCGAGCGCGACCTTGGCGCGGTTCTCGATCGGCCCGCCGTAGGCGTCGTCGCGCTTGTTCAGCCGCGGGCTGAGGAACGAGCTGGCCAGGTAGTTGTGCCCGAAGTGGATCTCGACGGCGTCGAAGCCCGCCTCGATCGCCAGCCGCGCCGCGGCGGCGTGGTCGCGGGTGACCCGCTCGATGTCCTCGGCGGTCGCCGCCTTGGTGAAGCGCATCCCGAGCGGGTTGAAGAACCGCCCGGCCGACAGTCCCCGCATCCCGTTGGAGCTCGCGTCGGCGACCGGCCCGGCGTGCCCGATCTGCGCGGACGCGGCCGCGCCCTCGGCGTGCACGGCGTCGGTGAGGCGCCGCAGCCCGGGAACGGCCTCGGGACGCATGTGGATCTGCCGCCGCTCGGTGCGGCCCTCGGGCGCGACCGCGCAGTAGGCGACGGTCGTCATCGCCACTCCCCCGGCGGCGGGCCGCCGGTGGTACTCGATCAGGTCGTCGGTGACGAGAGCGTCCGGCGTCATGCCCTCGAAGGTGGCGGCCTTGATGACCCGGTTCCGCAGGGTGACGGGCCCGAGCTTCGCGCTCTCGAAGACGTCCACAACGACCTCCGATCGAGGAGTTTCCCGTGCTCGGCCACGGCTGACGGGCAGGCCC
>NZ_JBEYYT010000090.1:0-27442 GCF_040645715.1 Spirillospora sp. NPDC046719
GTGCCCGCCGCGTGCCGCCCGGCGCGCGGTGTCGCCAGAGTCGTCATGGGAGCCCCCATCGGTTCAGTCAATGAACTCAGTGGGGAGACCGTAGCATGTCCGGTTCGTTCATTGAACCGATGGGGCGGTACTGTAAGGCCATGGCACTCGGCAAGGACTACGCGGCCCAGGACTGCTCGCTGGCCCGCGCGCTGGAGGTCGTCGGCGAGCGGTGGACGCTGCTGATCGTCCGGGACGCCTTCTACGGCGTCCGCAGGTTCAGCGACTTCCTCGCCCATCTGGACGTCCCGCGCGCCGTGCTGTCCGCCCGCCTCCAGGCGCTCGTCGAGTCCGGCGTGCTGGCCAAGGACGGCCACGACTACGTGCTGACGGACATGGGCAAGGAGCTGTGGCCGGTCGTGCACACGCTCGCCCGGTGGGGCGAGGAGCACCTGTCCGCCGAGCCGTGCCGGCTGTTCGTCCACGCCGGCTGCGGCGGCCGGGTCGGCACCGATGGCGTCTGCCCCGCCTGCGGCCACCGGGTCGCGCTGGAGGACATGGAGATCCACGCCGGCCCCGGCGCGCGCCACCGCGACGACCCCGTCAGCCGCCTCCTCCGCACCCCCCACCGCCTCCTGGAGCCGCTGAGGCCGGCCTGACCGCGCGGCGAGCCCCCTCGCGCCGAGGGCGCTGCTAGAAAGCACGCGTGATGAGGTCCGCGACGGCTTCGGGGTCGAGATGCTGGCCGGTGAGGCCGGCGAGGTTCTCCTGGTAGATCAGCACGGCGGCGAAGGTGGCGGCGGCGGCCTCCAGGCGGGCCTGGTCGCCGCGGGCGCCGGGCAGCGCGATCTCCAGAGCGCGGCGGGCGCGTAGGAACAGCACCCGGTTAAGGTGTCCCAGCCGGTCGCGGACGGAGCGGTGCGTGTCGGCCTCGCGGAACAGGATGCGGCGCATCGCGGGCGAGGCGTGCAGCGGGAGCCGCCCGGCCAGCCGCGACAGGGTCCCGGCCGGGTCGCCGGGGACGGCCTCGGCGGGCTCGTCCGCCGGGTCCTCCACGAAGGTCCGCTCGTCGACCAGCGCGACGAGCACGTCGATCTTCTGCGGGAAGTAGTGGAAGACCAGGCCCTTGGGCACCTGGGCGCGGCTCGCTATGCGCGCCGTCGAGCTGGCCTCGTAGCCGCGGTCGGCGAACAGCGCCTCCGCCGCGTCCAGGATGCGGGTGCGCGAGTCCGCCGCCGCGCCGGTCCGCCGCACGCCCATCGGCACCGCCCCCCCGCAGGCCCGTGCGGCCCCGGGGCGCGGTGCGCCCGAGGCCGTCGCGGGATCTCGATCAGGCCGCGGCGGGCTTGCCGCCGTGCGCCTGGGTGGCTCCCCACAGGCCGACGATAGCCGCCGCGCCGCCCGCGATCCATGCCGTCCACGCGGAGGCGTGCGCGCCGGTGAAGCCGAACGCCCACGGCGCCACGAAGATCAGCAGCGCGAACGCCGTCGCCGCCCACGACGGGACGCCCTGGCCGCCGAGCAGCGCCCACAGGCCGGCCGTCATCAGCAGCGCGCCGAGCACCATGAGCGGCTGCTCGCCCGCGTTGTCCCCCCACAGCTCGGGGGCCACCAGGACGACGAGGCCGGCCACGAAGGCCACCCCGTCCTGCCATGCGAACCTGTCCATCCGTCGCTCCTCCGGGACGATCACCTTTGGACCTCTTTGTCCACTTCAGTGATTCCTGATTGACCGACCGGTCAACCTTCCGCGCCGGAGCCGGTAGTACGGCCCCGGGGTAATGCCGGCGGGACGGGGAGTGAGGTGCCCGGCAGCGGATACCCTGCACGCTCATGGAGACCGAACCGCCCGGACCCGCCCCGCGGGCCGGGCGCCCCCTGCTCGGCCCCCTGTGGCGGCTGATCGACGGCCGGCCGGACGACTCCCGCGCCGCCATCGCGCGCCGCGCCAGGATCCTGGTGACGATCGCGACCGGCCTGGCGAACCTGGGCGGCGCGCTGGTCGTGCTGGCGTTCGCGGTCGTGGTGCCCGACCCGGTGGGCCGCGTCTCCGACCGGCTCCAGACGATCAACCTCGCGGTGTTCACGGCCTACGTCGTCGCGGCGGTGCCCGCCGGGCTCGTCCTCGGCGAGCGGTTCTTCCGGCGCGTCCGGCGGCTGGTGGAGCGGCACGACGAGCCGGACCGGCACGAGCGGTCGCTGCTGCTGTACGGGCCGCTGCGGCTGATGGCGCTGCACCTGACGCTGTGGGGGATCGGCACGGTCGGCTGGGTGGTGATCAACGCGCCGTTCTCCACGCTGCTGGCCGTCAAGCTCGGCCTCACCAGCCTGCTCGGCGGCCTGACCACCTGCACCATCGTCTACCTGCTGACGGAGCGGCTGCTGCGGCGCGCGGTGACGACGGCGCTGCGCAGCGAGATGCCGCGCCGCACCGGGCTGCCGGGCGTGGTGGCCCGCTCGGTGCTGGCGTGGGGGCTCGGCACGGCGGTGCCGATCCTCGGGCTGATCACCCTCGCCGTCGGCTCGTTCGTGATCGCGAAGATCACCGTGCGGGACTTCGCACTGGCGGTCCTCGCGCTCGGCGGCACCGCGCTGGTCATCGGCCTCGCCGTCACCTACGGCGCGGCGCGCGCGATCGCCGACCCGGTCGAGTCGGTGCGGCTCGGGCTGGCCCGGGTGGAGCGCGGCGACCTGGACGTGGAGGTGCCCGTCTACGACGCCAGCGAGGTCGGGCTGCTGCAGGCCGGGTTCAACCACATGGCGGCGGGGCTGCGCGAGCACGCCCGGCTCCAGGACCTGTTCGGCCGGCAGGTCGGCGAGGACGTGGCGCGCGTCGCGCTCGAGCGCGGCATCGACCTCGGCGGCGAGACCCGCGAGGTCGCGGTGCTCTTCGTGGACATCGCCGGCTCCACCCGGCTCGCCGCCGACCGGCCGCCCGCCGAGGTCGTCGGGCTGCTGAACGCGTTCTTCGCCGTGGTGGTGAAGGTGGTCGGCGCGCACGGCGGCTGGATCAACAAGTTCGAGGGGGACGCCGCGCTCGCGGTGTTCGGCGCCCCGCTGGCGCTCGACGGCATGCACGGCCGCGCCCTGGCCGCCGCCCGGGAGCTGGCCCGGCGCCTGCGCGAGGAGGTGCCGGAACTGCGCGCGGGGGTCGGGGTGTCGGCGGGCGAGGCCGTCGCGGGGCACATCGGCGCCGAGGAGCGGTTCGAGTACACGGTGATCGGCGACCCGGTGAACGAGGCGGCCCGGCTGACCGACCTCGCCAAGTCGACCGAGGCGCGCGTCCTCGCGTCCGGCTCCCTGGTCGCCGCGGCGGATCCCGAGGAGGCGGCGCAGTGGGAGCTCGGCGAGGAGGTCACCCTCCGGGGCCGCACCCAGGCGACGCGGCTCGCCTCGCCGCGTCCCGCGTAGGGCTCAGGACGGGCCGAGGGTGGCGCCGCTCAGCGTCGTGTAGAACGGCGAGTCGGTGAAGCCGGGGCCGGTCTCCTCGCCGATGTACACGTCGGCGTGGTTCTCGCCGCCGTAGCCGGGGCGGAACAGGTCGGTGACCGTCCAGCGCGCCTTCCGGAACGCCGCGCACACCGCCGCCTCGATGCGGTGCCCGCTGCCGTCCCTGCCGCAGTCGACGATCGCGAACCGCTGCCCGCGCGCGAGCACCGACCTGTCGGCGGCGGCGGACGACCACGGCCGCAGCGGGCGGCCGGCGGAGTCGCGGGTCGTGTCGTCCAGCCAGTAGCCGACGCTGTGCGACCAGTTGAGGTACCGGCCGCGCCGCGGTCCCGACGTGATCCGCCCGCTGCCCTCCTCCTGGATCACCGCGAGGAAGTCCTCCGGGTAGGAGCCGAGCGGCGTCCTGCCGTGCGAGCAGTGCAGCTCGGGGCAGCCCTTGACGGCCTTGGGGCGTCCCTTGTGGAGGCTCTCGACGGCCGTGTAGTAGGTGGTGATCCGCCACGCGCCGGGCCTGCCGAGCGGTGCCACCCGGTCGGCCTCCGGCGACACGTCCGGCGAGGCGGCGGGGGAAGTGGCGGGGGAGGACGCGCCGGTCGCGGTGGGCGGGGGGACGTCCAGCGCGCCCGTGGAGCTCCCGGACGCCCGGCCGCACCCGGCCAGGGCACCGCACAGCGCCAGCGCGGCGGCGAGCGATGCCCTCGGCCGCATCAGCGCCCCCTCACCTCCGGTCCGCGCGCGTGCGCTCCGGCTCGTCCGCCACGGGCGACGATATCCCGGACGCGGCGGCCGGGCGGCCCGGGAGCGAGAATCCGGCCAGGAGCAGCACGGACGCGGCGGCGACGCGGAAGGCGGCGACGTGGAAGGCGGCGACCCCCGCATCCGGGGATCGCCGCCCGTATCGCCTGCGGGCCTGGATCAGTGGCCTCGTGCGATCCATTCGTCGAGGTGCGGCGCCTCGCCGCCGATGGTGGTGGAGTCGCCGTGGCCGGTCCGCACGACCGTCTCCGGCGGGAGCGTGAGCAGCCGCTCCCGGATCGAGTCGATGATCGTCGGGAAGTCGGAGAAGGACCGGCCGGTCGCGCCCGGCCCGCCGCTGAACAGCGTGTCGCCGGAGAACACGGTGCCGAGGTCCGGGGCGTGCAGGCAGACCGCGCCGGGGCTGTGCCCGGGCGTGTGCAGGACGGTCAGGCCGGTGCCCGCGACCGTGATGACCTGCCCGTCGGACAGCTCGCCGTCGGGGCTCCTGTCCGGGTGCTTCTGCTTCCACAGCATCAGGTCGTCCGGGTGCAGCAGGACGGGCGCGCCGGTGCGGGCGGAGAGGGCGGGAGCCGCGTCGATGTGGTCGTCGTGGCCGTGCGTGGACACGATCGCCACCAGCCGCCGGTCGCCGACCGCCGCCGCGATCGCGTCGGCGTCGTGCGCGGCGTCGATGACGATCGCCTCGCTGTCGTCGCCGACGATCCAGACGTTGTTGTCGACCTCCCATGTCCCGCCGTCCAGGGAGAACGTCCCCGACGTCACGACGTGGTCGATGCGCGCCCGTGGCGAAGTCGGGGCCATCAGAGGACCACCACCGAGCGCAGCACGTCGCCGTGGTGCATCTTCTCGAACGCGGCCTCGACGCCGTCGAGCGCGATCGTCTCGGACACGAACGCGTCCAGGTCGAGGCGGCCCTGCAGGTACAGGTCGATGAGCATGGGGAAGTCGCGGGACGGCAGGCAGTCGCCGTACCAGGACGACTTCAGCGATCCGCCGCGGCCGAACACGTCCAGCAGCGGCAGCTCCAGCTTCATCTCCGGCGTCGGCACGCCCACCAGCACGACCGTTCCGGCCAGGTCGCGGGCGTAGAAGGCCTGCTTGTAGGTCTCCGGGCGGCCGACCGCGTCGATGACGACGTCCGCGCCGAACCCGCCGGTCAGCTCCTGCACGGCCTCGACCACGTCGGTGCCCTTGGCGTGGACGGTGTGGGTCGCCCCGAGCGAGGACGCGGTGGCGAGCTTGCGCTCGTCCAGGTCGATCGCGATGATCTTCGCCGCGCCGGCCAGCCGCGCGCCCAGCACCGCAGCCGCGCCGACCCCGCCGCACCCGATGACCGCGACCGAGTCCCCGCGCCCCACGTTCCCGGTGTTGATCGCCGCGCCGAGGCCCGCCATCACCCCGCAGCCCAGCAGCCCCGCCACCTCCGCCTTGGCGGCCGGGTCGACCTTGGTGCACTGCCCCGCGGCCACCAGCGTCTTGTCGGCGAACGCGCCGATGCCCAGCGCGGGCGACAGCTCCGTCCCGTCCTCAAGGGTCATCTTCTGGGCGGCGTTATGGGTGTTGAAGCAGTACCACGGGCGGCCCCGCAGGCACGCCCGGCACTGCCCGCACACCGCGCGCCAGTTCAGGATGACGAAGTCGCCGGGCGCCACCTCGGTGACGCCCTCGCCGACCGACTCCACCACGCCCGCGGCCTCATGCCCCAGCAGGAACGGGAACTCGTCGTTGATGCCGCCCTCGCGGTAGTGCAGGTCGGTGTGGCACACCCCGCACGCCTGCACCTGGACGACCGCCTCGCCCGGACCCGGGTCGGGAACGGTGATCGTCTCGATCCGCACCGGCTCGCCCCGTCCGGGTGCGACGACCCCGCGTACCTGCTGCGCCATACTGCCGCCTCTCGTCGTGTTCGGTCCTTGCTCCGACCCTATAGACCCCGGCCACGGCCTCTCCGCGGGTCTTCTGCCGGACGGAAGTTCCGGGCACCCCCGCCGGAGGGAGGCCGCCGCCCCCCGAGGTACCGGATGGAAGATCACCACTCGGCGCGATGCCCGTCCGGGCGCCCGCGCCGGAGGCTGGTGGCCGTCCGTTCCCCCAGCTGAAAGAGGACCGCCATGACCCGCCGTCTGAGGATCGCCGCCGCCGGCGCCGCCGGTGCCGCGATCATCGCCGCCGGCGCCGTGCCCGCCCTGGCCGGGGAGGGGACGAAGGACCGCCCGGCCGCGACCCACGAGCAGGCCGCCGCGCGCGGGCAGCTGATCTCCGCGCGCTACCTCGGCACCAGGTCCGCGGACGAGGTGCGCGCCTGGCTGGCGACCGAGGTCTTCGACGCCTCGTCCGTCCGGTACGGCGTGGACTCCTACCGCCTCATCTACCGGACGGTCGACGCGCGCGGCCGCGCGACCGTCGCCAGCGGCCTGTTCGTGCTCCCGCGCAACGGCGAGCGGAAGCTGCGCACGGTCTCCTACACGCACGGCACCACCAGCTACATCGCGGACGCGCCGTCGATGGCGCAGGACGTGTGGGGCCCGGGGCCGGCCGTCACCTATGGCGCCGCGGGGTTCGCCGCCGCGGCGCCCGACTACCTCGGCCTGGGTGAGGGACCGGGCGTCCACCCGTGGAAGGACGTGCCGACCGAGACGTCGGCGGCGCTGGACATGCTCCGCGCCGCCCGGCAGTTCACCTCGCGCGAGCACCGGGCCCTGGACGGCCGGGTCCTCGTCACGGGGTTCTCGCAGGGCGCCTCGTCCGCGCTGGGGCTCGCCAGGGCGCTGCAGGACGGCGCGGACCCGCACTTCCGGCTCGGCGCCGTCGCGCCGATCAGCGGCGGGTACGACTTCGCGGGCGCCGAGCTGCCCGCGCTCCTGGGCGGCGAGCTCGACCCGAAGATGTCCGTCGCGTACATCTCCTACCTGCTCACCTCGTGGAACCGGACCCACGGGGGCGTCTACGGGCAGCCGTCCGACGTCTTCAAGCAGCCGTACGCGAGCCGCGTCGAGAAGTACTTCGACGGCACCACGCCCGGCCAGGTCATGCTGAAGGGGCTGCCGGGCACCCTCGACGAGCTGCTCACGCCGCGCGGCTTCGAGGTGCTGCGCCACCCGTCCGGGACGTTCGCCGAGGCCCTGCGGGTGGACGGCGAGGTCTGCACGGCGTGGACCCCGCGCGTCCCGGTCCGGCTCTACAAGATCACCAACGACGACCAGGCGGCGACCGCGAACACCGACCACTGCGCCGCCGCGTTCCGCGCCCGGGGCGCCGACGTGCCGGTCGTCGACGTCGGCGACGAGGTCTACGGCGGCTCCCGGCACCTCGGGTCGAACATCGCGGGCACCGCCCTCGCCGTCCGCTGGTTCAGCGGGCTCCGCTGAGCGGCGCGCTCAGCCGAACCGGATCGTCCGGAGCCGGTCGGCGGCCTCCCGGTCCAGCACGGTCACCCCGGCCGCGGGCGGGAGGGCGCCGCCGCGGGCCCGCTCGATGAGCGGCACCCAGCGCCGGCAGTGCCGCGCGAACGTGGCGCCGGTGACGGCGCGCCCGCGCGCGAACTGCCCGGCCCGCGCCGTGGCCGGGTCGACGTCGATGAGGATCAGGTGCAGCCGGCCGCCCCGGCGGCGCGCCAGCCAGGCGAAGCAGTACAGGATGTGCGGCCAGGTGCCGCGCGTGTGGGCGACGACCCCGTGGCCGGCCAGCACCGCCCGCCCGATCCGCCACACGTGGGTGACGTGGACGAGCGGGGTGCGCAGCCGCACCGGCAGCGGGCGCAGGAAGCGCGCCCACCAGTTGCGGGACTGCCGCGAGTCGATGATCCGGACGTCGCCGGCGGGCACCGGCGCGGTCTCCTCGCCCGTCAGCCCGTACAGCCGGTTCAGCAGGGTGCTCTTGCCCGCCCCCGGGAGCCCGGCGAGCAGTACCAGCGAGCCCCGCGGGTAGCGCAGGGCGGTGCCCGGTTCCGTGTCGTCGATGATGCGCTCCTGGTCTCGGCCCCCGGATCGGTGCGGATGTGGTCGTCAGAACGAACACCCCGCACCACTGGTTCCGGCGGCCGGCGCATAGCGGCGCGCCGGGGCGCGCCGCGCGCGTCCCGGCGGACCTTCAGGAGGGCGCGGTCACCAGCCGCGCGAGCGCCACTCGGGCAGCGACGGGCGCTCCCGGCCGAGCGTGGAGTCCTTGCCGTGGCCCGGGTAGAACCAGGTGGCGTCCGGGAGCCGGTCGAAGACCCGCTCCTCGACGTCCGCGAACAGCTGCTTGAACAGCGTCGGGTCGCCCCAGGTGTTGCCGACGCCGCCCGGGAACAGGCTGTCGCCGGTGAACAGGTGCGGGCGGTCGGCCAGCTCGCCGCCCGCGTCGTACAGCAGCGCGATCGAGCCGGGCGTGTGGCCGCGCAGGTGGATGACCTCCAGCGCCGCCCGCCCGACGCGGACGGTGCCGCCGTTCTCGACCGGCTCGGAGACCGGCTCGGGCAGCGCCTCCGCGTCGTGCGGGTGCGCGACGACCGGCGCGCCCGTGGCCCGCACGACCTCGCTCAGCGCCGTCCAGTGGTCCTCGTGGCGGTGGGTGGTGACGATCCGCGCGAGCGGCCCGTCGCCGATCAGCTCCAGCAGCCGCGGCGCCTCGTTGGCCGCGTCGATGAGCAGCTGCTCGCCGGTCGCGGTGCAGCGCAGGATGTAGGCGTTGTTGTCGTACGGCCCGACCGCCACCTTGGTGACCGTCAGGCCCGGCAGCTCCCGGACGTCGGGGCGGCCGCCCGCCTCGACGTTCCCCGTGTAGGTCATGGGCGAGATTCTCCCATCGGCAGTACGCGCCGTCGGTGGTGCGCCCCGGGTCGTGGTGCGCGCAGACCATCTTCCCCCATCGGCCGCCGCCGGGTGCGCCCGGGCCGGATGAGTCACGGGACTCAGCCGAACCGTGCGCTCGGCGACGGACGTTTCCGCCTTGCCGTCCGACCATGGGCATTGGAAGATCAGGATCGACCCGTGAGGACGGTGCCGCGTTGATCACCGCATTCCGTCCCGGTCCGGACCGGGAACGTCCGGAGGAACTGCTCGGCCACGCGTGCGCGCTGGTCCGGCTCTGCGGCCGCGACGCCGCGATCGCCGCCGTGTTCCTCGCCCTGGTGCTGGTCGGCACCGTGAGCCGGCTGGCCGCCGGGCTCCCCGGCGCCGTCGCGCTCGCCCTGCTGCCGGTGCTGGCCGGCGCGTTCGCGGTCTCGGCCGGGTACACGGTGCGGTCCCGGCGCACCCTGGTGTCGGTGCTCGGCGAGGTCCGCGGCCGCACCGGCGCGCCGGTCGACCCGTCCGCGCCGTGGACGCCGTTCGGCTCCGCGGCCGCGCTGGACGCCCGGGTCCGCGACGCCGAGCTGCGCCGGCTGCTGGGGGCGGCGCACCGCTGCGGCGAGCTGTCGTGGCTGGCGGTCGCCTGGTCGGCGGCGACCGCCGTGCTGTTCCTGTTCTGGTGGCTGGCGACGGCGATGGCGGGCGGGTGACCGGGGTGATCGACCACGACGTCCGGCCGGGCAGCTTCTGGGAGCGGCTCGGCCCGGACGACCGGCAGGCGCTGCGGGCGATGGGGCGGCGCACCACCATCCCGCCCGGCGGGACGCTCTGCCACCAGGGGGTGACCGCCGCGTCCGTGTGGGTGGTGTTCAAGGCGGCGCCGCGCGCGGCGAGCAACGCCGTCGCCAAGGAGTTCGTCGACTCCAGCGAGGGCGACGAGTCGATCATCGACCTGTTCGGTTCGGGCGACCTGGTCGGCGCGCTCGGGGCGTGGGGGCACCCCGAGCGGGGCACCGTCGCGGCGCTCGACCACGTCGAGGCGCTGCGCGTGGACCGCCGCAGGTTCCGCGGCCTGCTCGCCGCGAACCCGCAGGTCGCCGAGGCGATGATGCACGCGGTGTCGGAGAGCGTCGGGTACGGCGGGCGGCGCCACGCGGTGCGGGCCGCCGAGCACCCGCAGCGCCTCGCCTACCACCTGCTGGAGCTGGCGCACCGGTTCGGCGTGCGCACCGCGCGGGGGACGGAGATCCCGCTGCGGCTCAGCCAGGCGGAGCTGGCGAACTGGGCCGGGATCTCCCGCGAGACGCTGGTGCGCTGGTTCCGGCTGTGGCGGCAGAAGGGCATCATCGACCGCCGGCCGCGGCCGCTGACCGTCCTCGACCCCGAGAAGCTGCGCCGCGCCGCGAGCCCGTGGGGCGACGAGTGGCCGGCGATCGAGACGGAGGTCGGACCGGCGGGCGCCCCGGAGGCCCGCCCGGAGCCGGACGGGCCGTCCGGGCTGGCCGCCCGGACGCCGGCCGGGCTGGGCGCGGCCCGCGGGAAGCCGCCGGTGCGCCTGCCCGCCGACAACCCGTTCTTCGCCGGCCGGGCGGTCAGCCTCGGCAAGCTGGACCTGCTCGTCGCGCAGGCGGAGTGGCCGCGCGCCGTGATCGTCCAGGGGATGGCGGGGGTCGGGAAGACGACGCTCGCGCTGCACTGGGCGCACCGGGTCGTCGACCGGTTCCCCGACGGGGTGGTGTTCGCGGACCTGCGCGGCACCACCCGCAGCCCCGTCACGCCCGCGGAGGCGATGGGGCAGGTGCTGCGCGCCGCCGGCGTCCCCGGCGACCAGGTCCGCAGCACCGAGGCGGAGCTGGCCGCGCAGTGCCGGTCGCTGCTCGCCGACCGGCGGATGCTGCTGATCCTCGACGACGCCGCGCGGCCCGAGCAGATCAGGCCGCTGGTCGGGGCGATGGCGTCCGGGCTGGCGGTGGTGACGAGCCGGCGGCGGCTGCCCGCGCTGCTGGAGGGCGCCGACGTCCGCGCCCTGGAACTCCGGGAGATGGTCACCCAGGAGGCCGTGGACCTCATCTCCAACGTGCTCGGCCCGGCCGACGCCCGCGTCCGCGAGGAGCGCAGGGCGGTGGCCCGGCTCGCCCGCGAGTGCGGGCATCTCCCGCTGGCGCTGTCGGTCATGGCGGGCCGACTGGCGGAGAACCCCGGAGAGTCGATCGCCGGGACCGTCCGGGAGCTGGCCGAAAGCGACGCGCAGGCCGCCTCGTCCTACGGGATGCCCCTGCCCGGAGCCCCGGACGGGCCGCCGCCGGACGGGTCGCCGCCCGATGCGCCGCCGCCGGACGGGCCGGGACGGGCCGGGGCGCGGCCGGTCGGCCCGGAGGCCGGCGGCGTCGGGCTGACAGGCATCGAGCTGCACGAGGGGCCGGGGCACGGTCCCGCCGGCCCCGGGCTGCGCGGCGTGCTCGACCCGACGTTCGACGTCGCGTACCGCAGCCTGCGCCGCGACCACCGGGAGGCGTTCCGGGTGCTGGGCCTCGTCGCTGGCCCCGACTTCACCCCGGCCGCGCTCGCCGCGCTGCGGGACGGGACGGTCGACGAGGCGCGCGAATGCCTGGAGGGCCTGCGGCAGGCGTACCTCGTGCACGACGTCGCGCCCGGGCGGTACCGGATGCACGATCTGCTGCGCGACTTCGCCCGGGACCGGGGCCTGGCCGAGGACGCCGACAGCGACCGGCTCGCCGCGCAGCGCCGGCTGCTCGCCGGGTACCTCGCCGAAGCGCGCGCGGCGGGGGACGCACTGGCCGGTCGCCGTCGCCCGGCCGTCCGCCGGGACCGGTGGCCGGACGGGGCGCGGGGGCGCTCGTCCGCCCCGCCCGGAGCGGCTGCGGGGGCTGGGCGGGCGGTGGCGCTGGCGTGGTTCGAGGCCGAGCGGCGCAACCTGGTCGCCGCCGTGCACCAGGCGGCCCGCCTCGGCCTGCACCGCACCTGCTGGGAGCTGGCGGACGCGCTGTTCGACTTCCAGGAGTTCCGCCGCTACAGCGAAGACAACATCGCCGTCCACCAGGCGGGCCTGCACGCGGCCCGCACGGAGGAGGACTGGGCGGCCGCCGCCGTCATGCTGCACAACCTGGCGGTGGCGCACTTCGAGGCGGGCGGCTCCGTCCAGGCGATCGGGTACGGGGAGGACGCGCGGCGCGCGTTCCGGACCGTCGAGCCGCCCGACCGCTACGGCGAGGCGGCCGCGCTCGCCGCGCTCGCCGACGTGCACGTGTCGCTCGGCCGGTACCTGACGGCGATCGAGCACGCGCGCCGGGCGCTGGACGTCCACCAGGAGATGGACGACCGCGGCGGCCTCGCGAAGGACCACGACACGCTGGCCCGCGCCCGTCTCGGGCTCGGGGACTACGAGGTGGCGCTGGAGCACGCGGGGGAGGCGCTGAAGGTGCGCCGCCGGATCGGCGACCAGCCCGGCGTGGCGGAGACGCTCCTGACCATCGCGCAGGTGCACCGCCGCCTCGGGAACGTCCACGAGGCGGTCTCGCACGCGCTGGAGGCGCTCTACATCCGCCAGGACATGGCGGACGGGCACGGCGCCGCGCAGGCGCTCACCGAGCTGGCCCGGATGAACGCCTCCCTGGGACTGCGCGAGATGGCGCTGCGGGACGCCGAGCAGGCGCTGCGGACCTATCAGGCACTGGGCGCCCGCCACGGGGAGGCGCGCGCGCTGGCCACCCTGGGCATGCTGACGTGCGACGCCGCCCGGTACCCGGAGGCGTTCACCTACTGCGGGCAGGCGCTGCGCCTGCACCGCGACATCGGCGACCGGCACGGCGAGGCGGAGACCGTCGCGCAGATCGGCATCGTCCACTGGCGGCTCGGCCGCTACCGCGAGGCCCGCGAGCACCTGCTGCGCGCCCTGGAGATCCGCCGCGAGATCGGCGACCAGCACGGCGAGGCGCACGACCTGGAGCACCTGTCGGTGGTCATGCGCCGGCTCGGCCGCCCCCAGGAGGCGTTCGTCCTCGGCCTGGAGGCGCTCGACCTGTGGCACGGGCTCGGCGCGCAGAGCGGCATGGCCGGGACCCTCGGCAGCCTCGCCCGCACCTACCTGCGGCTGGGCCTGCCCGAGGACGCCGAGCGCGCCGCCGGGCAGGCGCTGCGGATCCGGCGGGCCGGCGGCGACTGGTACGGCATGGGCGTCGGCATGGACACCTTCGCCGCCGTGCTGCGCCGCAGCGGACGCCCCGAGGAGGCGCTGGAGATGGAGCTGGAGGCGCTGCGCGTCCTCGGCGAGGTCGGCGACCGGCACAGCGAGGCGACCGCGCTCGTCCACCTCGCCGCCATCCACCTGGACCTCGGCCGCGCCGCCGAGGCCCGCGCGACCGGGGCGCGGGCGCTGCGGGCGGCCACCGAGGTCGGCGACGCCCGCGAGCAGGCGTACGCGCTGCACGCCATGGCCCGCGCGTGCCAGCTGCTCGGCGAGCACGCGCCCGCCTGCGAGCACTTCGAGGCCGAGATCGCGATCCGCCGCGACATGGACGATCATGGTGGCCGGCGGGTCGCGCTCGAACTGCAGGCGCGGTCGCGGAAGGCGCTCGGCGACGAGGCCGGCGCGGCCGACTGCGCCCGGCGCATCGGGGCGCTGGACAAGTGGCTCGCCTCGGACAGGTCGCTTGACATGTGACGAACTACGCGGTCCATCGGCGTACCGCCGCGTTCACTGGACTCGGGCGCCCCGTGAGGCGGGACCTCGCGGCGCGGGGAGCCCCGCCGGTCGCGCGAGGAGGGCGAGATGGCACCCGCACCGTTCTGGGACGCGCTGCCGGGGGCGGCGCGGGAGGCGCTGCGCCGCACCGGCGCCCCCGCCGTGATCCGGCCCGGGGCGTTCCTGACGCGCGAGCACACCCGCGCGTCGCAGGTCTTCGTGCTGCGGACCGGCGTGGTCAAGGTGTGGGCGGACCGGGACGGCGACATCGCGATCCTCGACGTCCTCGGGCCCGGCGACCTCGTCGGCGAACTGGAGGCGGCGGACGGCGGCGTCCGGCACGCCAACGTCGAGGCGCTCACCCGCGTCGAGGCGCTGGTGCTGCCCGCCGACCGGTTCCGCGGTGTCCTGGACGCCCACCCCGGGTCGGCATGGGCCGTCGCCGCCGTCCTCGCCGAGCGGCTCCGCGACGCCAACGAGCTGCGCGTCGCCCACTTCCCCGACGACGCCGAGCGGCGGCTCGCCGGCCGGCTGCTGCGGCTCGCCGCCCGGTTCGGGACGCCGCTGAAGGAGGAGGGCGCCGGCGGTGTCGCCGCGCCGGACGACGCCGTCCGGATCGAGGTGCCCGTCACGCAGCAGGATCTCGGCCGCTGGGCGGGGATGGGCCGCCGCAAGGTCGCGCAGCTCCTCGCCTCCGACCCGCTGGGCGGCGGCCTCACCGTCGCCCGCGGGACGATCACCGTCCGCTCGGTGGCCGCGCTGCGCCGCCTGGCCGGCGGTGACGACCCGGGCTAGCCCGGCCCGGTCAGAACCCGGACGGCCGGTGCGGCCACGGCGGCGGGACGGGGACCGGGCCGTCGGGGCGCACCGTCACGCCGGCGCCGTCGGAGCGGCCGCTCAGCCAGCCCAGCAGCGCCCGCCCGGACCCGGAGGCCTCCGGCCCGCCCGCCGTCCAGCCGAGGTCGGCGGACTCCCCGGAGTCGGTCGCGGTGATCCGGTACCCGGCCAGGCCGCCGTACCGCCCGGCCGGCAGCGCGGCCAGGTCGGCGAGCGTGGCGGTCAGCGCCCACCGCACGTACGGCTCGGGCCAGTCGGCGGGCCCGTACCCGGCGGCGAGGTCGACGTGGTGCGCCTCCACCTCGTGCCAGCGGCGCAGCACCGTGTACCAGGCCGGGTGCGGCCATCCCGCCATCGCCGCGACGGGAGCGTTCCACGCGTCGTCCGGCAGCGTGCGCACCTGCTCGGCGAACCGCGCCGCCGACTTCCGCACGTCCTCGGCCAGCTCGTCCGCGCCGCGGCCCGCGCCCGCCTCGATGTCGGCGACGCGGCCCTCCATGCTCGGGTACTGCGGGATCTTCGTGCCCGTCCGCGCCCACTCCAGCAGGTTCCACAGCGAGTCGGCGTTGCGGGCGAGGTGCGTCGCGACGTGCCCGCGGGTCCAGCCCGGGAGCGCCGACGGCCCCCGCAGCTCGTGCTCGGTGAGCCCGGCGATGCGCTCCGCCGCCCGCTCCGCGCCCGCGTCCACCGCGTCGATCGCCAGCCGCCAGGTCTCCATCGCGCCCCCCGCTCTCTGCCGGAGGCACCATCCTGGCGCAGCCGCCGCGCCCGCACCAGAAGGCCCGCGGCGGCCCTCTGGGTGCGTTCCTCCTCGCTCCGGCGGCGCTCCGGGACCACAATGTGGATCATGGAGTACCCCATCTGCGTCACCTGCGGCGTCCAGTACGGCGCTCCCCGCCCCGACTGCCCGATCTGCGAGGACGAGCGCCAGTACGTCGGCTGGGACGGCCAGCGCTGGACGAGCCTGGAGGAACTGCGCGCCGCCGGGCACCGCGGCCGGGTCGAGGAGGAGGGGCCGGACGTCGTCGGCATCGGCACCGAGCCGTCCACCGCCATCGGCCAGCGCGCCCTGCTGGTGCGCGCCCCGTCCGGCAACGTCCTGTGGGACATGGTCACCCACCTCGACGACGACCTGGTCCGCCAGGTCGACGACCTGGGCGGCGTCAGCGCGATCGCGATCAGCCACCCGCACTTCTACGGCTCGATGATCGAATGGGCGCACGCGTTCGACGCGCCCGTGTACATCCACGACGCCGACCGCCGCTGGGTCGCCCGCCCCGATGACGCGGTCGTCTTCTGGGAGGGCGACACCCACGAGCTGGCCGACGGCCTCACCCTGATCAACGCCGGCGTCCACTTCGACGGCGGCCAGGTCCTGCACTGGCGGGACGCGGGCGCCCTGTTCTCCGGCGACATCCTCACGGTCGTCAACGACCGCGACTGGGTCAGCTTCATGTACAGCTACCCGAACCACATCCCGGAGCGGCCCCGCACCGTCCGCCGGGCCCTGCGGCTGCTGGAGCCCTACCAGTTCGACCGCGTGTACGGCGCCTGGTGGCGGAAGATCGTCTACACCGACGGCAAGAACGCCGTCCGCCGCTCCGCCGACCGCTACCTGTCGTTCGCGCTGGACGACGAGTAGGCCGCGCGGCGGGTCACCCGGCGAGCGCCTCGGTGATCGCCGCCCGGTCCTGGTACTCGCGCCAGTGCAAGATGCGGCCGTCCCGCGCCCGGAGCACCACGGCGAAGGCGGCCGACGCCCGCCGGCCGCTCCCGGGCACCGACGCCACCACCGCGTACTCGGCGACGATCACCTCCGGGTCGGCGGTCTCGTGGATCACGACGTCCCGGAACTCCTCGAACGCGACGGGCAGCGCCTCGCGCCCCTGCCGGACCATGGCCGTGACCGCCGCGCGGCCCTCGATCCGCCTGGCGTGGCCCGCGGGCGCGAACGGCATCTCGATCTCGACGTCCTCGGCGAGCATCTCCTCGTCGAACCCGCCCTCGCCCGCGAGGACGTTCCGCTGGAAGCGGGCGAACAGCTCCCGCGGGCCCTGCTCGGACCCCGGTTCCTCGGACAGCGGCGTCTGCTCGGACAGCGGCGTCTGCTCGGACATGCGTCATCCCTTCGGAGCGGACTAACATGAGTCTGAACTCATCTTGCAAAATATGAGTCGCGACTCATCTTGTCAACGGACGGACGGATGACCCCGGACAAGCCCCTGCGCGCCGACGCCCGGCGCAACCGCGCCCGCATCCTCGCCGCCGCCGAGGAGGTGTTCACCGAGCACGGCGCCGCCGCCTCCACCGAGGAGGTCGCCGCCCGGGCCGGCGTCGCCGTCGGCACGGTCTTCCGGCACTTCCCGACCAAGCGCGACCTGCTCGCCGCGATCATGAAGGAGCTCCGGGGGCGCCTCGTCGACCGCGCCGACGCGCTCGTCGCCGGCGGCGATCCCGCCACCGCCTTCTACGAGTACTTCACGTTCCTCGTCGACGCCTCCGCGAACATCGGCCCGGTCATCGGCCTGCTCGCCGAGGAGGGCACCGAGATCGAGCCCGGCGACCAGATCATGGCCCTGGCCAACGCCTTCGGTGCCCTGTTGGAGGCCGCCCAGCGCGCCGGGACGGTCCGCGCCGACGCGCGCCTCGACGAGGTCATGGCCCTCGTCACCGCCGCCGGCCACGGCGCCGTCGCCGGCGGCTGGTCCGACGACCTGCGGCGCCGCACCGTCGCCCTCGTCCAGGACGCCCTCCGGCCCCGGTAGGCGGGTTGCGGTGGCGGGTGGTGTTCGAACACGTGTACGGTGCGAGGGTGCCGCCGGGACCGTCCGGAGACGGGTGGGGCGCGGCACGAAATGCGGCGGCGACCGCCGCTGTTAATGACTCGGGGGATTCTGTCGGACCCCCTGGCTAGCCTGGAGAGCGATCTGTCTCTCCCCATCACCGCGCCCAGAAGAGGAACCGGAAGTACGCCGTGCATGACCGACTCATCGTGCGTGGAGCACGCGAGCACAACCTGAAGGACGTCTCGCTCGACCTGCCGCGGGACGCCATGATCGTGTTCACCGGTCTGTCGGGGTCCGGGAAGTCCAGCCTGGCGTTCGACACGATCTTCGCCGAGGGGCAGCGCCGGTACGTCGAGTCGCTGTCGGCGTACGCCCGGCAGTTCCTCGGGCAGATGGACAAGCCCGACGTCGACTTCATCGAGGGCCTGTCCCCGGCGGTGTCGATCGACCAGAAGTCGACCAGCAAGAACCCCCGGTCGACGGTCGGGACGATCACCGAGGTCTACGACTACCTGCGGCTGCTCTACGCCCGGATCGGGCACCCGCACTGCCCCGAGTGCGGCCGGCCGATCAGCCGGCAGGCGCCGCAGCAGATCGTCGACCGGGTGCTGGAGCTGGAGCCCGGCACGCGGTTCCAGGTGCTCGCGCCGGTCATCCGCGGCCGCAAGGGGGAGTACCTCGAGCTGTTCCGCGAGCTGCAGTCCAAGGGCTACTCGCGCGCCCTGGTGGACGGCGCGATGATCCGGCTGGACGAGCCGCCGAAGCTGAAGAAGCAGGAGAAGCACGACATCTCCGTCGTGGTCGACCGGCTGTCGGTGAAGGACTCCGCGCGGCAGCGGCTCGCCGACTCGGTGGAGACCGCGCTCGGCCTCGCGGGCGGCACGATCGTCCTCGACTTCGTCGACCTGCCCGAGGACGACGAGAACCGCACCCGGATGTACTCCGAGCACCTGTACTGCCCGTACGACGACCTGTCGTTCGAGGAGTTGGAGCCGCGGTCGTTCTCGTTCAACTCGCCGTACGGCGCCTGCCCCGACTGCACCGGTCTCGGCACCCGCATGGAGGTCGACCCCGAGCTGGTCATCCCGGACGGCGAGCTGACCCTCGGCGAGGGCGCGATCCAGCCGTGGTCGGGCGGGCACGTCAGCGACTACTTCCTGCGCCTGCTGTCCGCGCTGGGCGACGCCATGGGCTTCGACCTGAACACCCCGTGGGACAAGCTGCCCGCCAAGGCCCGCAAGGCGATCCTCAACGGGCACGAGACCCAGGTCCATGTCCGGTACAAGAACCGGTACGGCCGCACGCGGTCGTACTACACGGCCTACGAGGGCGTGATCCCCTACATCCAGCGGCGGCACGCCGAGTCCGAGAGCGACTCCAGCCGGGAGCGGTTCGAGGGCTACATGCGGGAGATCCCGTGCCCGACCTGCGAGGGCGCCCGGCTGAAGCCGGTCGTCCTGGCGGTCACCATGGGCGGGATGTCGATCGCCGAGGTCGCGGCCATGCCGATCGGCGAGGCCGCGAAGTTCCTGCTGGCGATGGAGCTGAACGAGCGCGAGAAGCACATCGCCGAGCGGGTGCTGAAGGAGATCAACGCCCGGCTCGGGTTCCTGCTCGACGTCGGCCTCGACTACCTGACGCTCGACCGCGCGTCCGCGACGCTGGCGGGCGGCGAGGCGCAGCGCATCCGGCTCGCGACGCAGATCGGGTCCGGCCTCGTCGGCGTGCTGTACGTGCTGGACGAGCCGTCGATCGGCCTGCACCAGCGCGACAACCACCGGCTGCTGGAGACGCTGATCCGGCTCCGCGACATGGGCAACACGCTGATCGTCGTCGAGCACGACGAGGACACCATCGCCGCCGCGGACTGGGTGGTCGACATCGGCCCGCGCGCCGGCGAGCACGGCGGCGAGATCGTGGTGTCCGGCACGGTGGACGACCTGCTGAAGTCCGAGCGCTCGCTGACGGGCGCGTACCTGTCGGGCCGCCGGTCGATCGAGGTGCCGGAGATCCGCCGCCCGCGCACCCGGGGCCGCGAGGTCACGGTGAAGGGCGCGCAGCAGAACAACCTGCGGAACGTGGACGTGGCGTTCCCGCTGGGCGTGCTGACCGCGGTGACCGGCGTGTCCGGGTCCGGCAAGTCGACGCTGGTCAACGACATCCTGTACAACTCGCTGGCCAAGCAGCTGAACGGCGCGAAGACCGTCCCCGGCAAGCACCGGCGGGTGAACGGCGTCGACCAGCTCGACAAGGTCGTGCACGTCGACCAGTCGCCGATCGGGCGGACGCCGCGCTCCAACCCGGCGACCTACACCGGCGTGTTCGACCACATCCGCAAGCTGTTCGCGCAGACGACCGAGGCGAAGGTGCGCGGCTACCAGCCGGGCCGGTTCTCCTTCAACGTCAAGGGCGGCCGCTGCGAGAACTGCTCCGGCGACGGCACCATCAAGATCGAGATGAACTTCCTGCCGGACGTCTACGTCCCGTGCGAGGTGTGCCACGGCGCCCGCTACAACCGGGAGACCCTCGAGGTCCACTACAAGGGCAAGACGATCTCCGAGGTGCTCGACATGCCGATCGAGCAGGCCACCGAGTTCTTCGAGCCGATCAAGGCGATCCACCGGCACCTGAACACCCTGAACGAGGTCGGCCTCGGCTACGTCCGGCTCGGCCAGCCCGCGCCGACGCTGTCGGGCGGCGAGGCGCAGCGCGTCAAGCTGGCCGCCGAGCTGCAGAAGCGCTCCACCGGCCGGACGATCTACGTGCTGGACGAGCCGACCACCGGCCTGCACTTCGAGGACATCCGCAAGCTCCTCGGCGTGCTGAACGGCCTGGTCGACAAGGGCAACACGGTGATCGTGATCGAGCACAACCTCGACGTGATCAAGACCGCGGACTGGATCGTCGACATGGGCCCGGAGGGCGGGTCGCGCGGCGGCACCGTCGTCGCCACCGGCACCCCGGAGGACGTGGCGAAGGTCGAGGGCAGCCACACCGGCCAGTTCCTCGCCAAGATCCTCGGCTGACCCGACCGACCCGCCCAGATCGCGACGCGGTCCGGCACGGTGGGTCGGTGCGGGGCGCGGCGGCCCGTCCAGGATCATGGGGGCATGACCAACGAAGTGACGCCCGGAGCCCCGCGCGACGACGCGGGGTCCGCCGGGACAGGGGGGCTCGCCCGCCGGACGGTGCTGTACGGCGCGGGCGCGGCGGGCGCCGCGCTCCTCGCGGCGGGATGCGCGACGAACCAGAACAAGGAGCCGAAGGACCTCAGCGGCAAGGAGGTCGCGAAGGCGGCCGACATCCCGGTGGGCGGCGGCAGGACGATCGCCGACAGCAAGGTGGTCGTGACGCAGCCTCGGCAGGGCGCGTTCAAGGCGTTCTCCGCGATCTGCACCCACCAGGGCTGCCTCGTGAACAAGGTGGCCAACGGTGTGATCAAGTGCCCGTGCCACGGCAGCGAGTTCAAGATCGCCGACGGCTCCGTCGCGCACGGCCCCGCGTCCCGCCCGCTGAAGGAGTACCCGGTGCAGGTGAAGAACGGCGGCATCGTCATCAGCTGACCGCCCCCGGCCGGACGCCCCCGGAGATCATCGTTTTTGGTTCGGATTTGAACCGACGCCGCTCCCGCTCCGTACTCCCTGGTGACGCAGGGAGACGGGAACCGAGTTCAGCGGAGGGCGGAGACGATGCCACAGCAGTCCGAGACGCGGGCGGACGCGACCGATCAGCAGGCCGGGCCCGCGGCCGGAGAGCCGCCGGCCGGGCCGGCCGGGGCCGGGGCCGCCGAGGGTCCGGCGCCGGCGGGCGGGTCGCGCCGCGGCCTGCTCATCGGGGCGGGGCTCGCGGGCGTCGCCGGGCTGGCGGCCGCGTGCGGCGGGTCGTCCGGCGGCGGTGACAGCGCGGACGGCGGCAGCGGCGGGGGCGGCGGGGGCGGGGGAGCGCTCGCCTCGACCGGTGACATCCCGGTCGGCGGCGGCAAGGTCTTCGAGTCGGAGAAGGTCGTGGTGACCCAGCCGGCGCAAGGGGAGTTCAAGGCGTTCTCGGCGACCTGCACCCATCGCGGCTGCACCGTCGGCTCGGTGTCCGGCGGCACGATCAACTGCCCGTGCCACGGCAGCAAGTTCAAGATCTCCGACGGGTCGGTGGCGCGCCCGCCTGCGGACAAGCCGCTCGAGGAGAAGAAGATCACCGTGCGGGGCGGGAAGATCAGCCTCGCCTGAGCGACACCGCTCCGGACCTCGTCCGCGCCGGGCCGCCGCCGTCCTCGGCGGAGGCCCGGACGTGGTCGTCGACCTCGCCGCCCCGCATCTCGCGGTCCCGCGCGCGGGGATCGGTCGCGGTGATGTCGGCGGCCTCGTCGTCCGAACCCCCGTCCGGCCCGTCGTCCGGCCCTCGGCCCGGCCCGTCGGCGGCGCCCCTCCGGGCGTCGGCGAGGTCGTCGTCGGTGCGGAAGCGGGGGAGCGCCTGGGGATGGTGCTCGCGGATGTAGGCGATGAGGTGCTCGCGGACGTCGCAGCGCAGGTCCCAGGCGCTCGCCGAGTCCGCGGCGCTCATCAGCGCCCGCATCGTGACCAGGCCGTTCGGCTGGACGTCCACGGCCTGCAGCACCCATTCGCGGCGGTCCCACAGCGGGTTCTCCTGCAGCATCGCGTATAGCTCGGTGCGCAGCTCCTCGATCGGGACCGTCCAGTCGACGTGCAGCTCCACCGAGCCGATCACCCGGCTGGT
The DNA here is from genome assembly GCF_040645715.1 of Spirillospora sp. NPDC046719. Classification (NCBI taxonomy): domain Bacteria; kingdom Bacillati; phylum Actinomycetota; class Actinomycetes; order Streptosporangiales; family Thermomonosporaceae; genus Spirillospora; species Spirillospora sp. NPDC046719. Next base: position 22,014 of record NZ_JBEYYT010000090.1, read on the forward strand.
GTGCCGGGTCCAGTTCTCGAACGGCTGCTCGGTGAAGTAGGAGACGGGCAGGATGAGCCGCCGGTCGTCCCACAGCCGGACGACGACGTACGACAGCGTCAGCTCCTCGACGCGCCCCCACTGGCCCTGCACGACCACCACGTCGTCGAGCCGGAGCGCGTCGCTGAAGGCGATCTGCAGGCCGGCGAGGAGGTTGCCCAGCGTCGGCCGGGCCGCGATCCCGACGACCAGCCCGGCGACCCCCGCGGACGCCAGCACCCCCGCGCCGACCGCCCGCACGGCCGGGAACGTGAACAGCGCGGCGCCGACGGCCAGGATGACGACGACCAGGGCGGCGATGCGGCGCAGCAGCATCATCTGGGTGCGGGCGCGCCTGGCCCGCCGGTTGCGCTCGCCCTCGATCCGCATCAGCCGGGCGAGCGGCGGGTCGGTGAGGGCGTAGGTGATGCGCAGCACGAGCCAGGTGGTGACGCCGATCACCGCGATGTGCATGACGTGCCGGACGAGCCCGTCGGAGTGGTCGTTCATGTGCTGGTACGGCATCGCCGTGCTCGCGCTGACCACCACGGCGAACGCGAAGGCCGGCGCGGTGCAGCGCCGGGCGACCCGGCCGACGCTCGGCCAGTGCCTCGACAGCGGTCCGGCCAGCAGGCGCCGGCCCCCCTCCACGATCACGACGGACACCCCGACGACGACGGCGAACGTGATCCAGGCCCACAGCGCGGACACCTGCGGTACGACCCCCTCCGAGCGTGCGAAAAACCCGACCGGACGTCTCTTTCCACTCCCATTACGAACATCCGCCCAAAATGGGGAGATCTCCATCACCCCAGGCCAGGGCGGCCGGGCGCGCCGGGTGTCGGCGGCGCCCACTAGGCTTCATGATGTGGCAGATCCGGCGACCTACCGACCCGCACCGGGCTCCATTCCGGAGTCTCCCGGGGTGTACCGATTCCGCGACGAGCACGGCCGGGTCATCTACGTGGGCAAGGCCAAGAGCCTGCGCTCGCGGCTGAACTCCTACTTCGCCGACTTCTCCGCGCTGCACCCGCGCACGCAGACCATGGTGCAGACCGCGGCCCGGGTCGACTGGACCGTGGTCGGCACCGAGGTCGAGGCCCTCCAGCTCGAATACTCCTGGATCAAGGAGTTCGACCCCCGGTTCAACGTCCGTTACCGCGACGACAAGTCCTATCCCTATCTCGCGGTCACCCTCAACGAGGACTTCCCGAGGGTGATGGTGATGCGGGGCGCCAAACGGAAGGGCGTGCGCTACTTCGGGCCGTACTCCCACGCATGGGCGATCCGGGAGACGGTCGACCAGCTCCTGCGCGTGTTCCCCGTCCGCACCTGCAGCGCCGGGGTGTTCAAGCGCCAGCACCAGCTCGACCGCCCCTGCCTGCTCGGCTACATCGGCAAGTGCTCGGCGCCGTGCGTCGGGCGCGTCTCCCCGGACGAGCACCGCCTGCTCGCCGAGGACTTCTGCGACTTCATGGCCGGCAACACCGGCCGGTTCATCAAGCGCCTCGAACGCGACATGCGCGAGGCCGCCGCGTCGCAGGAGTACGAGCGGGCCGCCCGGCTCCGCGACGACATCCGCGCGCTGGAGCGGGCGCTGGAGAAGCAGGCGGTCGTGCTGGCCGACACCACCGACTGCGACATGATCGCCTTCGCGGAGGACGAGCTGGAGGCCGCCGTCCAGGTGTTCTACGTGCGCGGCGGCCGGATCCGCGGGCAGCGCGGCTGGGTGGTCGACAAGGTCGAGGAGGTCACCACCGCCGACCTCGTCGAGAACTTCCTGATCCAGATCTACGGGGAGAGCGAGTCGGTGCCCCGCGAGGTCCTCGTCCCGGCGCTGCCGCCGGACGCCGACGCGATGACCGAGCTGCTGGCCGAGCAGCGCGGCGGGCCCGTCCACCTGCGGGTCCCGCAGCGCGGCGACAAGAAGACCCTGCTGGAGACGGTCGCCCGCAACGCCCACGAGGCGCTCAAGCAGCACAAGACGCGCCGCGCGTCCGACCTCACCACCCGCAGCCGGGCGCTGCAGGAGCTCCAGGAGGCCCTGGAGCTGGACGAGGCGCCGCTGCGGATCGAGTGCTACGACGTGTCCAACCTGCAGGGCACCAACGTGGTGGCGTCCATGGTCGTGTTCGAGGACGGGCTGGCCCGCAAGAGCGAGTACCGCCGGTTCACGATCAAGGCGGTCGAGGGGCAGGACGACGTCCGCTCCATCCACGAGGTGATCACCCGGCGGTTCCGGCGCTACCTCGCCGAGAGCGAGAAGATGGGCGAGCTGGACACGCTCGGCGACCCGGAGGACGGCGCGGAGGAGGGCGCGCACCAGCCGATCGACCCGGAGACCGGCAGGCCGCGCAAGTTCGCCTACCCGCCGCAGCTCGTGCTCGTCGACGGCGGCCCGCCGCAGGTCGCCGCCGCGCAGCGGGCGCTGGACGAGCTCGGCGTCGACGACATCGCCGTCTGCGGCATCGCCAAGCGGCTGGAGGAGCTGTGGCTTCCCGGCGAGGACGACCCGGTGATCCTGCCGCGCAACAGCGAGGGCATGTTCCTGGTCCAGCGGGTCCGCGACGAGGCGCACCGCTTCGCGATCACCTTCCACCGGCAGCGGCGTTCCAAGGCCATGACGGTGAGCGAACTCGATAGTGTTCCGGGTCTGGGCCCGTCGCGGCGTGCGGCCCTGCTGAAGCATTTCGGCTCGGTGAAGCGGCTGAAGGAGGCCACGCCCGAGCAGGTCGCGGAGGTCCCCGGCATCGGGCTGCGCAGCGCGGAGAGCATCGTCGCGGCGCTGCACGGGGCGTCCGTCCCGGCGCGCGGCGCCGGAGGCGGCGACGCGGGGGACGGCGGGGCCGGCGCCGGGACCGCCGCGGACGGCGCGGCCCAGGGGCGGAACGGGACCGGCGGGGGCCGGCGGCCCGACGGGGGCCGGAAGACCGACGGGGAGCACGGGGGGAAGCGGACATGACCAGCGAGTCAAAGATTCCGGACATCGTCATCGTCACGGGGATGTCGGGGGCGGGCCGCAGCACCGCGGCCAAGTCCCTGGAGGACCTCGACTGGTACGTGGTCGACAACCTGCCGCCGGGGCTGCTGGCCACCATGGCCGACCTCGGCGGCCGGGTGAAGGACGCGGTGCCGCGCATCGCCGTGGTCGTCGACGTGCGCAGCCGCGCGTTCACCGACGACCTGCACTCCTCGATCGCCGAGCTGGAGGCGCGCGGCGTCCACCCCCGCGTCGTGTTCCTGGAGGCGAACGACGCCGATCTCGTGCGCCGCTTCGAGAGCGTCCGCCGCCCGCACCCGCTGCAGGGCGACGGCCGCCTCGTCGACGGCATCGCCCGCGAGCGCGAGCTCGTCCGGGAGGTCCGCGCCGAGGCCGACCTGGTGATCGACACCAGCGGGCTGAACGTGCACGAGCTGCGCAACAAGATCATCGGGTTCTTCGGCAACGACACCGGCGAGTCGAGCCTGCGCGCCACCGTGGTGTCGTTCGGCTACAAGTACGGGCTGCCCGTCGACGCCGACCTCGTCGTCGACTGCCGGTTCCTGCCGAACCCGCACTGGGTGCCCGAGCTGCGCCCGAAGACCGGCCGGGACGCCGCCGTCCGCGACTACGTGCTCGGCCAGCGCGGCGCCAAGGAGTTCCTCGACGCCTACGCCGAGGTGCTCCGGCTGCTCGCCGACGGGTACGAGCGCGAGGGCAAGCACTACGTCACGCTCGCCGTGGGATGTACCGGCGGCAAACACCGTAGTGTTGCCATGGCGGAACAGATCGCCGCCCGGCTGCGGGACGAGGGCATCGAGGTGCAGGTCGCCCATCGTGACCTCGGCCGCGAATGAGACCCGCGGCGCTGCCGGGTCCCGGACGGAGAGAGAAACGAACGCGTTGAAGCCTCTCGGCCCGAAGGTCGTCGCGCTCGGCGGCGGTCACGGCCTGTACGCCTCGCTGTCGGCGCTGCGGCGCGTCACCGACCGGCTCACCGCCGTCGTCACCGTGGCCGACGACGGCGGCTCCAGCGGCCGGCTCCGCCGCGAGCTGGGCGTCCTGCCGCCCGGCGACCTGCGGATGGCGCTCGCCGCGCTGTGCGGCGACGACGAGTGGGGCCAGACCTGGCGGGACGTCGTCCAGCACCGGTTCCGCAGCGAGGGCGACCTGCAGGGGCACGCCGTCGGCAACCTGCTGATCGTCGCGCTGTGGGAGCTGCTCGGCGGCGACGCCCCCGACGGCGCGCCCGGCGGGGCCGGCCCCGGCTCCACCGTCGCCGGGCTCGACTGGGTCGGCCGGCTGCTCGGCGCGCACGGCCGGGTCCTGCCGATGGCCGCGGTCCCGATGGACATCGTCGCCGAGGTCCGCGGCGCCGACCCCGCCCGCCCCGACGAGATCACCTACGTCAAGGGGCAGGTCGCGTGCGCCAGCACGCCCGGCTCCGTGCTCGGCGTCTCGCTCGTCCCCGCCGACCCGCCCGCCTGCCCCGAGGCGCTCGCCGCCGTCGACGACGCCGACTGGATCGTGTTCGGCCCGGGGTCCTGGTTCACCAGCGTCCTGCCGCACCTGAAGGTCCCCGCGCTCGCCCGCGCGCTGACCTCCAGCCGCGCCCGGCGCGTCGTCGCGCTGAACCTCGCGCCGCAGCCCGGCGAGACCGACGACTTCTCCCCCCAGACGCATCTGGAGGTCCTCCAGGCGCACGCCCCCGACCTGCGCGTCGACGTCGTCCTCGCGGACGCCGGCGTCGTGGAGGACACCGACGCGCTCGACAAGGCCGTCCGGCGGCTCGGCGGGCGCCTCGTCCTGTCCCAGGTGGCCGCCGACGACGGCTCGCCGCGTCATGAACCCGCCCGTCTGGCCCAAGCCTTCGTACAGATATTCAGTGACTGACGACCCGGCGGGCCGCGATCGGCCACACTGCTGGAAGTCCGATAGGGGGAGGGTTCATCTATGGCGATGACCGGTGTGGTGAAGGACGAGCTGAGCAGGCTCACGGTCATGAAGCCGTGCTGCCGCAAGGCGGAGGTCTCGACGCTGCTGCGCTTCGCGGGGGGTCTGCACCTGGTCAGCGGGCGCATCGTGATCGAAGCGGAGATCGACACCAACGTGGCGGCGCGCCGCCTCATCAAGGACATCTCCGAGGTGTTCGGGCACACCTCCGAGGTCGTCGTGCTCGCGCCGAGCGGCCTGCGCAAGGGCAACCGGTACGTGGTCCGGGTGTTCCGGGACGGCGAGTCGCTCGCCCGGCAGACCGGCCTCATCGACAACAACGGGCGCCCCGTCCGCGGCCTGCCCCGGCACGTCGTCGCCGGCGCCGCCTGCGACGCCGAGTCCGCCTGGCGCGGCGCGTTCCTCGCGCACGGCTCCCTCACCGAGCCCGGCCGCTCGATGTCCCTCGAGGTGACCTGCCCCGGCCCGGAGGCCGCGC
>NZ_JBEYYT010000091.1:0-27441 GCF_040645715.1 Spirillospora sp. NPDC046719
GGGGGGGGGGGCGTTGTCCCCCCCCCTCACGTCCCCCGCCCAAACCCGCCCCCCGACCGTCGGGCAGGCCCGCTCCGCTCGCTGCACTCGCTCCGCGTGCCTGCCCGTGACGCCGGCTGAGCTTCAACCCGCCGCGGCCGAGGTTCGGCCCGGCGGGGCTGGTGGGGCGAGCCTTCGGGGCCGGACTGTCGGCGGGGGGCTCTAGAGTCTCGGGGCATGGCGAAGGCTAAGACGGCGAAGGCCGCCTACCGCTGCTCGGAGTGCGGCTGGCAGACCTCGAAGTGGGTGGGGCGCTGCGGCGAGTGCCAGACGTGGGGCACGGTCACCGAGGCGGCGTCCGCCACCCCCGCGCGGGTCGTGACCGCCGGGCCCGTCAGCACGCCCGCCAAGCCGATCGGGCAGGTCGACGTCCAGAACGCGCAGACCCGGCCCACCGGGCTGGACGAGCTCGACCGCGTGCTCGGCGGCGGCATCGTGCCCGGGGCCGTGCTGCTGCTCGCGGGCGAGCCCGGCATCGGCAAGTCCACGCTGCTGCTGGAGGTCGCGGCGCTGGCGTCCACGCCGCCGGAGGCGGCCGTCCCGCGGCAGGCCCCCGCCACCGCCAGGCGCGTCCTGTACGTCACCGGCGAGGAGTCCGCCGAGCAGGTCCGGCTGCGCGCCGACCGGGTCGGCGCCATCACCGACGACCTGTACCTGGCCGCCGAGACCGAGCTGTCCGCCGTCCTCGGGCACGTCGACGCCGTCGAGCCCACCCTCCTGGTCGTCGACTCGATCCAGACCATCGGGACGTCCGAGGTCGACGGCGCGCCCGGCGGCGTCACGCAGATCCGCGAGGTCGCCGCGAACCTGATCAGGATCGCCAAGGAGCGCGGCATCACCGTCGTGCTGGTCGGCCACGTCACCAAGGAGGGCGCGATCGCGGGCCCCCGCCTGCTGGAGCACCTCGTCGACGTCGTCCTGTACTTCGAGGGCGACCGGCACTCCCGGCTCCGGATGATCCGCGCCGTGAAGAACCGCTACGGCCCGACCGACGAGCTGGGCTGCTTCGACCTGTCGGAGGTCGGGATCGTCGGGCTGCCCGACCCGAGCGGGCTGTTCCTCACCCGCCGCGAGGAGCCCGTCCCCGGCACGTGCGTCACCGTCACGCTGGAGGGCCGCCGGCCGCTCGTCGCGGAGGTGCAGGCGCTCGTCGCCAAGTCGCACCTGCCCGCGCCCCGGCGCGCCACGTCCGGCCTCGACACCTCCCGCGTCGCGATGGTGCTGGCCGTCCTCGCCCAGCGCTGCAAGATCTCGATGCACGAGCAGGACGTGTACGTCTCCACCGTCGGCGGCGTCCGGCTGGCCGAGACCTCCGTCGACCTCGCGCTCGGCCTCGCCGTCGCCGGGTCCACCGTCGAGCAGGCGCTGTCGAGCAGCCTGATCGCGCTCGGCGAGGTCGGCCTCGCGGGCGAGGTCCGGGTCGTGCCCGGCGTGCAGCGGCGGCTCGCCGAGGCCGCCCGGCTCGGGTTCAAGCACGCCGTCGTCCCCCGCGGGTCCCTGGAACTCGCCGACGGCTCGCCGCTCAAGCGCGCCGACCCGCAGCTCACGAGCTACGAGGGCATGAAGGTGATGGAGGTCGACAGCCTGCAACAGGCGCTCCAGGTCGCCTTTACCGCGCCATGACGCGGGTAGCGCGAGAGTATTACGGCACGCGTCAGACGGATGCGACCAGGGGAGGAACCGGGTCAGCCCCCTCCTCGGTAAACTGACGCCGTCCAGCGACCTCCGGGGGCCAGGTGCCAGAACACGACAAGGCTCATGACGAACGACGCCGCGCCACGCTCGCCGCGGTGGCCCCGGGCACGCAGATCCGCGACGGCCTGGAGCGCATCCTGCGGGGGCACACCGGCGGGCTGATCGTGCTCGGCTACGACCAGGCCGTCGAGGACCTGTGCTCGGGCGGCTTCGAACTCGACGTCGAGTTCTCCGCCACGCGGCTGCGCGAGCTGGCCAAGATGGACGGCGCGATCGTGCTGGACAACGACCACTCCCGCATCGTCCGGGCCGCCGTCCACCTCGTGCCGGACTCCACCATCCCCACCGAGGAGTCGGGCACCCGGCACCGCACCGCCGAGCGCGTCGCCCGCCAGACGCCCCACCCGGTCATCTCGGTGAGCCAGTCGATGCGGATCATCGCGCTGTACCTGGACGGCATCCGCTACGTCCTGGAGGACTCGGCGGCGATCCTGTCCAAGGCCAACCAGGCGCTCGCCACGCTCGAGCGCTACAAGCTGCGCCTCGACGAGGTGTCCGGCACGCTGTCCGCGCTGGAGATCGAGGACCTCGTCACGGTCCGCGACGTCAGCGCGGTCGTGCAGCGGCTGGAGATGGTGCGCCGCATCGCCGACGAGATCGAGGGCTACGTCGTCGAGCTCGGCACCGACGGCCGGCTGCTCTCCCTGCAGCTGGACGAGCTGGTCTCCGGCGTCGACGTCGACCGGGAGCTGATCGTCCGCGACTACCCGTCGGACGACACCCGCGCCCGCGGCGTGTCGGCGATCCTGTCCGTGCTGGACACGCTGTCGGCCAACGAGCTGCTCGACCTGTCCACGGTCGCGGAGGTGATGGGGTTCGCCGGGCCGGACGCCCTCGACCTGCCGGTCAGCCCGAAGGGGTTCCGGCTGCTGGCGAAGGTGCCGCGGCTGCCCAGCATGGTCGTCGAGCGGCTCGTCGAGCACTTCGGCGGGCTGCAGAAGCTCCTCGCCGCGAGCATCGACGACCTGCAGGCCGTCGGCGGGGTCGGCGAGTCCCGCGCCCGCAGCGTCCGCGAGGGCCTGTCGCGGCTCGCCGAGTCGTCGATCCTCGAACGCTACGTCTGACGGTCGCGACGGTCAGCGGAGGTGGAAGATCCGCTTGCCGGCCTTCCCGCCCTTCAGCGACGCGACGTAGGTTCCGGGCCGGGCGGGCGCGCCGCCGCAGCCGCGGCGACGGTCCCAGGTGAAGGCGGCCGTGGAGGGGACGCCGCGCCGCAGCGTCTGCTTTCCTTTCCCGGCCTTACGGCACTCTCCCGATGACCAGATCCGGTCTTTCCCGGACCTGACGACGACGGAGAGCGTTCCAGCGTCGAATCCGCAGGACGCGCTGCCCGTGTTCACGACGGTGACGCCGAAACGGGGTTCCTGCCCCGCCGCGTACGTCTTCGCCGCCGACATGGTGAACACCAGGTCGTGCGTGTTGCACGGCGCGCCGTCCTCCGCGTCCTCCGCGGCCTCCGGCGTGACGGTCGTGGTGACGGTCACCGTCGGTATCGCTCCCGGCGGCAGGTCGGGCGCGGCCGAATCGATCGCCCCGGCGTTGCGGACCGGCTCCTTCTCACCGCCCCCGCTGCTCCCGCCGCCGCACGCCCAGGCCAGCGCCGCGACCGCACCGGCCATTCCGGCCAGTACCGCCACGCGGCGCCGCCAATACCGGTCCAGCGATAAATGACGCTCGGTACCCGTATCCATACGGTCAGTATGCATTCGCTGAATCGGCACAGGGGTCCGACCCGCCGCGTGCCACAATGGCGGTCCGCCATGAACTCCACGTATACCGATCCGATTCTCGACTGGTACGCCGCGAACGCGCGGGATCTCCCGTGGCGCGCCGCCGACGCCACCCCCTGGGGCGTCCTGGTCAGCGAGATCATGCTCCAGCAGACCCCCGTCGTCCGCGTCCTGCCCGTCTGGCGGGCCTGGATGGAGCGGTGGCCCACGCCCGCCGCGCTCGCCGCCGAACCGTCCGGCGAGGCCGTCCGCGCCTGGGGCCGGCTCGGCTACCCGCGCCGCGCGCTGCGCCTGCACGAGAGCGCCCGCGCGATCACCGAGCGGCACGGCGGCGAGGTCCCCTCGTCGCACGCCGACCTGCTCGCCCTGCCCGGCATCGGCTCCTACACCGCCGCGGCCGTCGCCAGCTTCGCGTTCCGGCAGCGCCACGCCGTCCTCGACACCAACGTCCGCCGCGTCCTGGCCCGGCTCGTCTCCGGCGAGGAGTACCCGCCCAAGGCCCAGACCAAGGCGGAGGTGGCGGTCGCCGAGGGCCTGGTGCCCCTCGACCCGCCGACCGCCGCGCGCTGGGCCGTCGCCGTCATGGAGCTCGGCGCGCTCGTCTGCACGGCCCGCACGCCGCGCTGCGTCGACTGCCCGGTCCTCGCGCAGTGCGCCTGGCATCTGAACGGCCGTCCCGCCTACGACGGCCCGCCCCGCCGGGGACAGACCTACGCGGGCACCGACCGCCAGTGCCGGGGCCGCCTCCTCGCCGTCCTCCGCGACGCCGACGGGCCCGTGGAGAAGCCCGCCCTCGACGTCGTCTGGTCCGATGCCCCGCAGCGCGAACGCGCTCTTGACGCCCTCATAGCGGACGGCCTCGTCGATCCCCTCGACGACGGCCGCTACACCCTCCCCACCTGAGCGACCGCGTCCGCGCCCGCACGGGGGCGGTCTGCGGGGAAATTGGGTGGTCGGGCGGGCCAGTGGGGTCGTACCGTTCGGCGGGTGCGCGACCTCTTGAGCCTGCCGAAAGCCCACCTGCACGTCCACCTGGAGAGCACCGTCCGGTGGGACACGCTCCGCGCCATCGGCGACGCGAACGGGGTCGAGGTGCCCCGCGACGGCGGGACCTTCGGCGGTTTCGCCGCGTTCTTCGCCCAGAACGAGCTGGTCCGCACGTGCCTGCGGCGGCCCGCCGACTTCCGGCGGATCGCCTACGAGTTCTGCGAGGACGAGGCGGCGCAGGGCACCCGCTACGCCGAGGTCTCCTTCACCGCCGCCGCGCACGGCGAGCGGCTCGGCGACCTCGACATGCCGCTCTCGGCGGTCCGCGAGGGCCTGGCCGCCGGACGCGAGGCGTTCGGCATCGAGGTCGGGCTGCTCCTGGACCACTCGCGCCGCCGCTCCGTCGAGCGCGCCTGGCACACGCTGGAACTCGCGCGCCGCCACGAGGGCGTCGTCGCCGTCGGCCTGGCGGGCGACGAGTCGTACCCGGGCGACCCGTTCACCGAGGTGTTCGCGGCGGCCCGCGACGCCGGCCTGCACGTCGTCCACCACGCGGGGGAAGGCGAGGGACCGGCCAGCATCCGGCAGGCGCTCGGCCCCGGGCGCACCGAGCGCCTCGGCCACGGCATCCGCGTCCTGGACGACCCGGACCTGGTCGCCGAGGTCCGCGAACGGAAGATCCCGCTCGAGGTCTGCCCGTCGTCCAACGTCGCGCTGGGCTTCGCGGCGTCCCTCGCCGACCACCCCCTCCCCCGTCTCCGCGACGCGGGGCTGATCGTCACCGTGAACACCGACATCCCCGCCCTGATCGGCGCGCCGCTCGCCACCGAGTACGCCCGCGTCCGCGACGCGTTCGGCTACGACGACGCCGCGCTCGCCGACCTGGCCCGCGCCGGCGTGGACGCCTCCTTCGCCTCCGCGTCCACCAAGACCCGCCTCAACCGCGAGATCGAGACCTGGCTCGCGGCCACCTGACCGCCGCGCCGGCCGGGGCGTCAGGTGGGCGCCGGCCGGGGGGTCACGTGGGCAGCGGGCGGTCGTTGACGATGTGCTTCATCACGAGCGTCGAGTTCAGGCGCTGGACGCCGGGCAGCGCGGAGAGCACGTCGTCCTCCAGCTCCTGGTAGGCGGTCAGGTCGGCGGTGACGATGCGGAGCAGGTAGTCGGGGTCGCCGAACAGCCGCTGCGCCTGGACGACCTCCGGGACCCGCTCGACCGCCGCCTCGAAGCCGAGCAGGGTCTCCCGGTCCTCCTGCCGCATGGTGACGAACACCAGCGCCTGGAACGTCAGCCCCAGGGCGGCGGCGTCCACGACCGCCCGGTATCCGCGGATGGTCCCGTTGCGCTCCAGCTCCCGCAGCCGCCGGTGGCAGGGCGAGACGCTCAGCCCGACCCGCGCCGCCACATCGGTGATCGTCGCCCGGCCGTCCTCCTGGAGCACCGCAATGATCTTCCGGTCGATGGCGTCCATACAGAAGATCCTTCCACGCTGGCGGCGTGTTCTGGTGAAACTTGGCAGCACATTTCGGCAGATCAAACATATTCTCCCCTCATCAGCCGCCATACGAGGGGATTCCCGCCATGGCCACCGGCTCCGTCCTCGCCTTCTGGTCGGTCGCGTTCCTGCTCATCGCCGTCCCCGGAGCGGACTGGGCCTTCACGATCAGCGCGGGGCTGCGCGGGCGCTCCGTCCTCCCCGCGGTGAGCGGGCTGGTCACCGGGTACGCCGCCGTCACGGTCGTCGTCGCGGCCGGGGTCGGGGCGCTCGTCGCCGGCTCCCCGGACCTCCTCACCGGCCTCACGCTCGTCGGCGGGGCCTACCTCGTGTGGCACGGGGCCACGACGCTCATGCGCCCGGCCGCGCCCGACCCACAGGGCGCCGGGCCCGAGGGCACCGAATGGCGGACCTTCCTGCGCGGCATCGGCGTCAGCGGCCTCAACCCCAAGGGGCTGCTGATCTTCGTCGCGCTGCTGCCGCAGTTCACGGACCCGGACGGCCGCTGGCCGGTCGCCGGCCAGATCGGCGTCCTGGGCACGACCTACATGGCGACCTGCGCGCTGTTCTACCTGGCCCTCGGCACCGTCGCCCGCGGCGCGCTCCAGGGCCGTCCCGCCGCCGCCCGCTCGATCAGCCGGCTGTCCGGCGCCGCCATGGCGGGCCTCGGCGCCTGGCTGCTCGTCGACCGCCTCTTCTTCTAAACAAACAAGTATGTCTGTTAGAGTTGCGGTCGCCGAGCCGAGGAGGCGACCGATGAGCACCGCGCACTGGCCCGACGGCGTCGATGACATCATCGGCGGCGACCAGGCCGTCATGCTCGCCTCGGTCACGCCGGCCCGCGGCGTGGTGCTCACCCCGGTGACGAACTTCGGGGCACGGGACCGCGACGCCTGCACCGTGACCGTGAACAGCTCGGCCGGAGGCTGGAAGAAGCTGGAGCGGATCAGGCGGGATCCCCGCGTCGCCCTGGCCTTCCACACCCGGCTGCACGGCTACAGCGACCGCCCGGAGTACGTGCTGGTCCAGGGCACCGCGTCGCTCTCGCCCCCGCGCGACGACTATCCCGCGTCCCTGGGCGCGGACTGGGAGCGCTTCGACGGACCGCGCGCCACCGGCCCCTTCTGGGGCCCCTGGCTGCGCCCCTACTACACCCGCGTGGTCATCGACATCGCGGTCGAGCGGCTGATCGTGTGGCCGGACCTCTCCTGCAAGGGGAGCCCGGAGGTCTTCGGACCCCCGCTGCCCGGCCCGCCGCCGCCGCAGAAGGCACCGGGCCTCGGCACCGGTCCGCGCATCGACCACGTCAAGGCGGCGCACCGGCTCGCGAGCCTTCCCGACGCCCTGCTCGGGTGGACCGGCGCCGACGGCTTCCCCATGGTGATCCCCGTCGGCTTCAGCGGCCAGGACGCCGAGGGGATACTGCTCCACGTCCCGCTCGGCGTCCTCCCCGACGGCGGACGCCGCGCCGGCCTGACCGCCCACTCCTTCAGCAAGTACGTGCAGGGGCAGCACCAGCGCGTCCACACGGGCTGGCTGGACAGCGGCCCGCAGGTCCACTACGCCCCGCACACCGAACTCGCCTACCGGACGCCGCCGTCCAAGCTCCTCTACCGGCTCGGGATAGGGGTGGCCATGCGCGTCGCCCTGCGCCGCGCCCGCAGCGCGGGCCACGACATCGTGCAGTGACCCGGCAGCCGCCCCGGCAGCCGCCCTGGGAGCCCTGGCAGCCGCCCCGGCGCCCCTGAGCGGCGGTTCAGCGGACGACGGTGTGCACGTGCCCGGCGCGGATCTCGCGGAGGAACGGGTCGGCGTCGTCCGCCCACTCGGCGGGCGTGCGGACGACCGGGTGGACGGGGAGGCCGAGCCGGGCGGCCGCCTCCTGGGCCGCGTCGAAGGCCGTCTCGCGCCCGAGCTCGCCGACCAGCAGTACTTCGACCTCGCCGGGCTGTTCGCCCGGCACGCCCGCGTAGCGGGCCGCCCAGGGGCCGAACAGGTGCGCCTCGCGGACGGCCGGGAGCCGGCCGAACTCCTCCGCGACCACGGCGGCGGGGCCGAACGTCAGCATGACCAGGCGGGCGAGCGGCTCGTACAGCGGGCTCCCCTCGTCGCGGGACACCAGCCGCCCGGCGAGCGTGCGGCGCAGGGCGAGGACGCCGGCCCGCGACAGCCGCTCCACCTCCCGCATCACCGAGCCGAGGTCGGTGCGGAGCATCACCGCGAGATCGAGCATCGACGCCTCGCGCCGGGGCCCGAGCAGGAGCCGGCCGAGCAGTTCCCCCTGCAACCGGGATCTGAAGATCGGCAACTGCGGCGGGGCGGGCGCGCGCAGGTCGCGCTGGAACGCCGCGTCCAGCGAGCGGCCGCGAGGCCGCCCGAACTCCGCCGCCGAACCCACCACATTCGATCGCATGTTCGAATACTAGGAGCCGCCTCCGACAACCCAGGGCTCACAACTCCGTCGGGGACTCGGGCTCCCGGAGGAAGAGGCAGAACGGGTGGCCGACCGGATCCAGGAAGACGCGGACGTCGTCGTCCGGCTGGAAATCGGCGAGGACGGCGCCCGCTTCCTCCGCGTGCCGGGACGCCGCCTCCAGGTCGTCCACCTCGACGTCCAGATGGATCTGGATCTGCTGCGCGCCCTCGGCGGCCGGCCAGGTGGGCGCGACGTGGATCGGCTCCCGCTGGAACGACAGCCCCGTTCCCCCGCCCGGAGGGCGCATCTTCACCCAGTCCGGCTCGTTCTGCACCACCGTCCAGCCGAGGAGGCGGCGGTAGAACGCGGCCAGGGCGTGCGGATCGGGAGCGTCGAGGACGGGGGCGGACAGGGTCATGCGCGGCGGGCGGCTCACGTCGACTCCAGCGGCGTCGGAGGATCGGTCGGAGCGATCTTCCCCGGGGACGCCCCGGACATGCGGAAGGGCCGGACATGCGGAAGGGCCGGACATGCGGAAGGGCCGGACATGCGGAAGGGCCCGCACCGACCAGGTCGGTGCGGGCCCTGCCGAGGGCTGAGGTGATCAGTCCTTGTTGAAGTTGACCGCGCCCTCGATGGGCGGGGCGTCGGGGACCGTGGCGGACGGCTTCGGCACGCCCCGGAAGGTGAACTTGGCGTTCTCCGCCGTGTCCTTGTCCTCCGGGTTGAAGCCCTCGGTGCCGACGATCACGATCTGGCCCGGCTTGAGCTCGTTGTACAGGATCTTCTCGGACAGGCTGTCCTCGATCTCCCGCTGGATCGTGCGGCGCAGCGGCCGGGCGCCGAGGACCGGGTCGTAGCCCCGGATGGCCAGCAGGTCCTTGGCCTCCTGGCGCAGCTCGATGCCCATGTCGCGGTCCTTCAGCCGCTCGTCCACCCGGGCGATCATCAGATCGACGATCTGGATGATCTCCTTCGGGGTGAGCTGGTGGAAGACCACCGTGTCGTCGACGCGGTTGAGGAACTCGGGACGGAAGTGCTGCTTGAGCTCCTCCGACACCTTGGCCTTCATCCGGTCGTACGAGCCCTGCTCGTCGTTCTGCCGGGCGAACCCCATGGAGACGCCCTTGGAGATGTCCTTGGACCCCAGGTTCGTCGTCATGATGATGACGGTGTTCTTGAAGTCCACGACGCGGCCCTGCGCGTCGGTGAGGCGGCCGTCCTCCAGGATCTGCAGCAGCGAGTTGAAGATGTCCTGGTGGGCCTTCTCGATCTCGTCGAACAGGACGACCGAGAACGGCTTGCGGCGCACCTTCTCTGTCAGCTGGCCGCCCTCCTCGTACCCGACGTAGCCGGGCGGGGAGCCGAACAGCCGCGAGACCGTGTGCTTCTCCATGAACTCGGACATGTCGAGCTGGATCAGCGCGTCCTCGTCGCCGAACAGGAACTCCGCGAGGGTCTTGGACAGCTCGGTCTTACCGACGCCGGACGGGCCGGCGAAGATGAACGAGCCGCCGGGACGCTTCGGGTCCTTCAGGCCGGCGCGGGTGCGGCGGATCGACTGCGAGAGCGCCTTGATGGCGTCCTCCTGGCCGATGACGCGCTTGTGGAGCTCGTCCTCCATGCGCAGCAGCCGGGTGGACTCCTCCTCGGTCAGCTTGAAGACCGGGATGCCGGTGGCGGTGGCGAGGACCTCGGCGATCAGCTCGTCGGTGACCTCGGCGACGACGTCCATGTCGCCGGCCTTCCACTCCTTCTCCCGCTGCGCCTTCTGGCCGAGCAGCTGCTTCTCGGAGTCGCGCAGCGCGGCGGCCTTCTCGAAGTCCTGCGCGTCGATCGCGGACTCCTTCTCGCGCCGCACGTCGGCGATCTTCTCGTCGTACTCGCGCAGGTCCGGCGGCGCGGTCATCCGGCGGATGCGCATCCGCGAACCGGCCTCGTCGATGAGGTCGATCGCCTTGTCCGGCAGGAACCGGTCGCTGATGTAGCGGTCGGCGAGCTGCGCGGCCGCGACCAGCGCGCTGTCGGTGATCGACACGCGGTGGTGCGCCTCGTAGCGGTCCCGCAGGCCCTTGAGGATCTCGATCGTGTGCGACAGCGACGGCTCGGCGACCTGGATCGGCTGGAAGCGGCGCTCCAGCGCGGCGTCCTTCTCCAGGTGCTTGCGGTACTCGTCGAGCGTGGTGGCGCCGATGGTCTGCAGCTCGCCGCGGGCCAGCATCGGCTTGAGGATGCTGGCGGCGTCGATCGCGCCCTCGGCGGCGCCCGCGCCGACGAGCGTGTGCAGCTCGTCGATGAACAGGATGATGTCGCCGCGGGTGCGGATCTCCTTGAGCACCTTCTTCAGGCGCTCTTCGAAGTCGCCGCGGTACCGGGAGCCGGCGACCAGCGCGCCCAGGTCGAGGGTGTAGAGCTGCTTGTCCTTCAGCGTCTCCGGGACCTCGCCCTTGACGATCTTCTGCGCCAGGCCCTCGACGACGGCGGTCTTACCGACGCCGGGCTCGCCCACGAGGACCGGGTTGTTCTTGGTGCGGCGGGACAGCACCTGCATGACCCGCTCGATCTCCTTGTCCCGGCCGATGACCGGGTCCAGCTTGCCCTCGCGCGCGGCCTGCGTCAGGTTGCGGCCGAACTGGTCGAGCACAAGGGAGGTGGACGGCGCGGACTCCGAGGGGCCGCCGGAGGCGGCCGGCTCCTTGCCCTGGTAGCCGTGCAGCAACTGGATGACCTGCTGGCGCACCCGGTTGAGGTCGGCGCCGAGCTTGACCAGCACCTGGGCGGCGACGCCCTCACCCTCCCGGATCAGGCCGAGCAGGATGTGCTCCGTGCCGATGTAGTTGTGGCCGAGCTGCAGCGCCTCGCGCAGTGACAGCTCAAGGACCTTCTTGGCGCGCGGAGTGAACGGGATGTGGCCCGACGGCGCCTGCTGGCCCTGGCCGATGATCTCCTCGACCTGCTGGCGAACCGCCTCCAGGCTGATCCCCAGGCTCTCCAAGGCCTTGGCAGCGACGCCCTCACCCTCGTGGATCAGACCCAGGAGGATGTGCTCGGTGCCGATGTAGTTGTGGTTGAGCATCCTGGCCTCTTCTTGGGCCAAGACGACAACCCGCCGCGCGCGGTCGGTGAACCTCTCGAACATCTCGTCGCTCCTCACAGAGCGGTTGGGCAGAGTCCGGAACGTCCGGAACTGTCCTTCCGCATGCTAGCCCGCCCCGAGGAGGCCGCCCGGTGCACTCCCACCAGGAGACGTTCCCCAGCTATGCGCTGTTCAGTCTCATCCAACTACCGCATCGGTGCGTCATGTTCCCGCTACGCCCCAAGCGAACGGGGGCTTTCCGCAGGTCGTTCGGGGTCGCGTCCGAGGATCGCCGAATGGGGGCGAAGTCCCGGTGTACCTCGCCCGGGCGGACGGGAAACCGGGCGGGTGCTACGCCACAAGCGAACGGCCCGTCTCATGGAGGGAGACGGGCCGCCGGCGCGGGGATGGCGGGTCAGTTCGCCGCCTCGTACTGCTCGATCACGGTGGCCGGGATCCTGCCGCGCTCGTTGACCTTGATGCCATTGTTCTTGGCCCAGGCGCGGATCTCGGCACTGCGCTCGCGGCTGGACGCGCCGCGCGGGCGGCGCCGCTTGTTGACCGTGCCGGCCTTGCGCGACTTCTCCACGAACGGCAGCAGAGAATCCCGCAGCTTCTTAGCGTTGGCGCCGCTGAGGTCGATCTCGTAGGAGGCGCCGTCGATCGAGAACGCTACGGTCTCGTCCGCCTCGCCACCGTCGAGGTCGTCGACGAGAAGCACCTGAACCTTCTGTGCCATGGGGACAGACCTTTCGGCTGGAGCAAACTATGCATTCGGTTGACAAAGATATACCGGGAAGTCTGCGGATGACAATTCAAGTCGAGGATGAACATCCCTTGGCGGCCGGTAACGGCTTGACCACCGGTGCGCGGAGGGCGGCGCGGGCCGGGCGGATGGGGCGCCGTTCAATTACCGGGGACGGACAGGGCGGCGGATTTCGGGGTGACCGGCGTCACGGCGCACCGCGCTGACCTGGGCCGGCGAAGGCGCATTGGACCAGGTATCGGGGCGCCGAGGCATTCCGTCGAGGGGACCTCGACTGAAAAAGGTTCCACCGGGACCTTAACAGGGTGGGCACACCCGCACCGCTTGCCGACGATTAGCCCTGCCGTAACGGCACTAACCGGGGCACGCGCCCGGAATACCCGGCAGACCGGCCCGGAGCGCGGCCGACCGGGACCGCGGCGCCGCTACCGGCGGATGTCGAGGGATTACGGGTCGCGATGCCGGGACGAAAATCTGTTGCCTTCCGGCGCTCGGGAACTGGCGGCGGGATGGCGGAGCGTCACCCCGCCGATACCAGTCCATCCCGAAATCGGGGGATAAGCGGCAGATTCCGCCTCGGTGCCCCGGTCGACGCGAGACGGCGTCCCATCCCGACTAAGTGCGGCGGGCCAATGAACGCCGACTCCGTGCGCGCCGGGAAGCAACTCCAAACCGGAGGGACCTTCCGGCACGAGACACATCCTCCGGGAATCCCGCCCGTAACCTGAACGCGCCGGGAACGAGCTGGCATTGCCCGGCGAAGTCCGGTGTCCGAAACGGCGCGAGGATCTCCCCAAAGCCCTGCGGCCCGCAGGGCCGGGGCAAAGCCGCGCGGCGCCCTGTGCGCGCGCTCGACGTGATCAGCGCGCGCCGGGGCCGGACACGCCCGGGACGGCGCGCCGCCAACTCCGAGAGCGCCGCAAACGCCGGTGAATCAGGGCGTGCGGCGTTTTACGACCAGGGTGCCGGCGAGCCTGTCATGGACGGCCCTGCGGTGCGTCCCCTCGTATATGAACCCGGCGTTCGCCACCCAGAACAGGCTCGCCAGAAGGCCGAGAATGTGGACGGGCCGCAGCGCGATCGGCACGGAGTACACAGCGGCCCGCAACACGGCCCGCAGGACGCTCGGACGGCCGTATCCGCCCTCAGACGCACCGCCGAAGGTTTCAGGGGCCGCGGTCCGTTCCGCGCCCGTGAGGGCGCCCTCAGGGACGGACGGGTCCGGGACGACCTGGATCCCCGCGAAGCGCTTGCCGAGGGTCTGCCCCCACAGGGCGAGCTGCACGGCCTCGTACAGCAGCATGCAGCCCGCCACGGCGGGCGGTGCGACGACGTCCAGCTCGTGGCCGGACACGAACTCCTTCACGACGATGATGACGGGCAGGCCGACCACGAGGGTGTCGACGATGCGCGCCAGCAGGCGCTGCCCGGGTTCGGCGAGCGCCGGGTCCTCCCCCGCGACGCCCTCCACAGGGTCATCGGCAGGGCCATCGACAAGGTCATCGGCGAGGTCATCGGCGAGGTCATCGGCGAGGTCATCGGCGGGGTGGCCGTACAGCGCAGATTCGCCGCCCGGGAGGGCGCTCCCGGTCCCGGACGGCTCGTCCGACCCCTGCGCGGGCGTTCGGGGAGTCGCCATCGCGGACCTACTCCGCGTACTCGGCGTACTCGCCGTATCCCGCGCGCTCGTCGATGACGAGGGTGCCGGCGACGCGGTCGTGCAGGGCCTGGTGGAGGGGCTGGTCCCAGATGGCCCACAGGTACGCCATGAGCGCGCCCGCCCAGACCAGCAGCATCCCGTAGGCGAAGTACTGCCACACCATCACGGCGAGGACGAGGAAGAAGAAGACGCCGAGCTGGTATCCCACGTGGGTGATGGCGGCCCGCCACACGGCCTGCGTCGTCGTCAGCTGGTTCCCGGCCGGACGGGCCTGGACGACGCCGATGCCCAAGAAGCGCTTGCCGAACGTCCGGCCCCACATCGACAGCTGTACGGCCTCGTAGATGAACGGCAGGACCGACAGGACGGCGAACAGCGTGAAGATGATCGGCCAGTTCCAGATGCCGCCGTCGTCCTCCGTCTTGCTCCCGGGCTTGCCCAGCCCGAACGCGCCGACCGTGATGGGGAGGACGAGCGCGAAGCCGAAGGCCGCCACGAGCGTGTTGTCGATGAGGCGGGCCCCCGCGCGCCGCAGGATCGGCGCCAGCGGCATGTCACCGCCCGAGGAACCGCCGTACTGGTCGTAGGACGGCTCATAGGACTCGTACGAGGGCTGCCCCCACTGGTCCTGCTGGGGTTCCTGCCACTGCTGTTGCGATGGCTGCTGCTGTTGCCATTGCTGTTGCTGCTGCCATTGCTGCTGTTGGGGCTGTTGCGGCTGCTGTGACTGCCACTGCTGTGCGGGCGGCTGAGCCTGGCCTTGCCGCTCGGGCTGCTGCCATTGCGGGGGACCCTGGTAGGGGGGCGGCGGGCCGTACGAGCCCGGCCCCTGCGACGACCCGTAAGGCCGGCCGCGGTTGGGGGAATCGCTCATGTGGGGTCAGTCCTCCAGGCGAAGCAACATCCGTGTGTTGCCCAACGTATTGGGCTTGACCCTGTCGAGGTCCAAGAACTCTGCCACGCCTTCGTCGTAGGAGCGGAGGAGTTCCTCGTACACCTCGGGCGCCACCGGAGTACCCAGGATCTGCTGAAAGCCGTGCCGTGCGAAGAACTCCACTTCGAAGGTAAGACAGAAAACCCGCCGGACGCCGAGTTCCCGTGCCGTCTCCAGGAGCCTGGAGACGATGCGGTGCCCGAGCCCGCGGCCGCCGTACCCCTTGTCCACCGCGACCGAGCGGACCTCCGCCAGGTCCTCCCACATCACGTGCAGCGCCCCGCAGGCGACGATGGGCCCGGACTCCCCTGGCCCGGCGCCCTGGACGTCCTCGGCGACCCAGAACTCCTGGACGTCCTCATAGAGCTTCACCGTCGATTTCTTGAGCAGGCGACGGCCCGATCCCGCGTACAGATCGACCAGCCTGCGGATCCCCTGAACGTCGGCGGTGCGCGCACGCCTGATCACGACTTCCACAAACAGGCGAGATTACCGAACTCGCCGCCCGTCCCTGGCCACCGGCGGCCACCCGGCACCTGTCCGGGGCTGCTCCGGGACGTGGCCGAGGGGCGCTCCGGGTCTGGTCGAGGGGCGCTCCGGGTCTGGCCGGGGGTGGCCCGGGGCTTGACAGGTGCCGGTCGGCGGGCGCCGCGGCGGGCCGGAGCGGCGCGTCCGCAACCGCCGCTTACCCCCCGTACCGTCCGCCACGACCTGCGAATTCGCATGTTCTGGTTGGCATCCAATGGCGCTTCCGTTAGTGTCCCGCTCTGACGTCGGCCTTCCGCGAAGCGGAGGCCGGACCGCCGAGTCCACGGGCCGCAACCAGCGCCCCGAGGAGCCGGGGACCCACTTTCGGAGCGTTCGGGGGAGCACCCTGAGCCGATGCCGTCTGGGGTGAATCCGCAGCCGCGTGGAGGGATGCGCGCGCGCCCAGCGGACGGGCTGCTCCGGCCCGAACCCGTCAGCTAACTCGGTAGGCGGACGAGGAGAGGAGATTTGGTGCGGACGGCTCGTTTCCGTGTCCGGGCGCTCACGATCGCCGGCGCGCTCGTCGCCCTTTCCATCACGCCCCACGTGGTGGTCCCGCATTCGCTCTCGATGGCGCACGCCGACCCTGACCCGTCGGCCAAGGAGCTCAAGGACCAGGCGTTCAAGCTGGCGGACCAGCTGGAGAAGCTCACCGAGCAGTACAACGGCCTGAAGGTGAAGCTGGAGCAGTCGCAGCAGGCGGCCAAGGTCGCCGCCGGCAACGCCGAGCGCCAGCAGAAGTCCCTGGAGGGCCTGCGCGAGAAGGTCGGCAGCCTCGCCGCCACGAGCTACATGCAGGGCGGCACCGACCCCACGGTCTCGTTCATCTCCGCCCAGGACCCGCAGGTCGTCCTCGACCGCGCCGCCACCCTCAACTACTTCGCCACCCAGGACAGCACGCAGGTCCTCGGCCTCATGCAGGCGATGCAGTCCGCCCAGCGCGCGCGCAAGTCCGCCGAGGAGCGCGCCCAGCAGGTCACGCAGCTGAAGGCGCAGCTCACCGCGCAGAAGAAGAAGGTCACCTCCGCCTACGAGAAGGTCCGCGGCAAGGCCGTCAAGAAGGACCCGTCCCTGCTGGCGAAGCTGCCCGTCATCGGCGAGGGCAAGGCCGCAGAGGCGCTGCGGTACGCGATGAGTAAGCTCGGCAGCCCCTACGTCTGGGGCGCCGCGGGGCCGACCACGTTCGACTGCTCGGGGCTGACGATGTGGGCCTACAAGCAGGTCGGCATCAACCTGCCGCACTACACCGGCAGCCAGTGGAACGCCGGGACCCACGTCTCGGAGAGCCAGATGCAGCCGGGCGACCTGATCTTCTTCTACTCCGACCTGCACCACATGGGGATGTACGTGGGCGGCGGCAAGATGATCCACGCGCCGCACACCGGCGACGTCGTCCGCATCGCGTCCCTGGCCGGTCGGCCGATCGCCGGCGTGGTCCGCGTCGCCTGAGTGCCCGGCAGACGCCCGCACAACAGACGCCCTAGAGACGCGTCGGCAGCAGAGCCGATGGCCGCAGAACACACGGCAGCGGCGGGCGCCGGCTGGAGAGCCGGCACCAGACAGCCCGGTGCAGGGTGATGTGAACTGCGTCCGCGGCGGCGCTGCGCTCTTGCAGGGACCTACCTGCCGGGCGTAGGGCGCCGCCGCTGCGGGGTCGGACGAGTTCGTATCGCTGTGGACTTGCTTCCGGTCGGGCTGGTTTCCGGGTGATGACGCCCGCCGTCCCCTGACGGGCGTCGTCGGGTCGCGCTAGATGAGCTGCCTTCTGGCCGCCCACACCACGGCCTCGATAGGGGTGTTGACCTCCAGCCGGTCGCAGATGTTCCGCAACCTGCGGCGCAAGGTCCGTGCGCTCAGTTCCAGCTTGCGCGCCGCCACATCAGCGGTGACACCGCTGGCGATCTGGGCGAGCAACCTGATCTCCTCGTCGCTCAGCCCGAAATCGAGTGTGGCTGTTTCCACTCCGTCCTCCCTCGTCCGTGGTTGATGACCGCGGGGATGCAGCCGTCCGCTGCACAGGCACGGGTTGGGCCCTCGAACTGCATGCGTTGGGTTGCCGGGTCCGGAGCCTTCCGGACTCAGATCATCGGGTCGGGTTCCTTTTCCGTCTCGCGAGCTTGGCCGGAGGTGGCCGATGGGCCGATTGCGGGGTCGTGCGGGGGAACTCCGGGTGACGATTCACTCGTTGGCCACGTGTCAGGGTCGGGTCTGGGTCGTCGGTTCCGAACCCGCTCCCTCCTCGTTGGACTCACCGGATCTCGCCGCGGACGAAGATCGTGAATCGTTTCAAGCTACGCTTCGGCTCGGAACGCTAGGCGGCCGGATCCGGCCCGTCAAGCGCTGATTACGTGCTGTCTGTGCCCGAATGGTCGCAATA
This sequence comes from Spirillospora sp. NPDC046719, assembly GCF_040645715.1. Taxonomy (NCBI): domain Bacteria; kingdom Bacillati; phylum Actinomycetota; class Actinomycetes; order Streptosporangiales; family Thermomonosporaceae; genus Spirillospora; species Spirillospora sp. NPDC046719. Next base: position 17,764 of record NZ_JBEYYT010000091.1, read on the forward strand.
CGTGACCGGGTTTTCGGGGATTGACAGGGGAAAGCCCAGCTACCTGGGAAAACACCACCGGGGCGGACGAGGAGCGACGTGCCACAGACCAGTATTCGCGAGGTCGCGCGGCGTGCCGGGGTCTCGGTTGGGACCGTTTCGAATGTCCTAAACCGGCCAGATCTCGTGGCCGAAGCAACCCGTAACCGGGTGCGCGAGGCGATCGAGGAGCTCGGATTCGTCCGCAACGAGTCCGCGCGGCGGCTCCGGACGGGCCCCGACCGCACCGCCGGCGAGTTCGGCGACGAGCCGCGCCGCGCGTTCGGCGTCGTCGTCGAGGACCTCACCAACCCGTACGCGGCCGACGTCGTGCGCGGCGCCGAGGAGGCGCTGAACGCGTCGGGCCACGACGCCCTCTGGCTGTCGAGCGACCACTCCGCCGCGAAGGAGGCGCGCTCGCTGGAACTGCTGGAGGAGCAGCACGCCGCGGGCGCCCTGATCGTCCCGGTCGGGCTGGGCAAGTCGCGCATCCGGCGGCTGCGCGCCGCCGGGCTGAGCGTCGTGCTGATGGACCGGGACGTCACCGACGCGTGCGCGGTCCACGTCGACCACGTCGCCGGCGGGGAGCTGGCCGCCGCGCACCTGCTCGGCATCGGCCGCGAGCGGATCGTGTTCGTCACGGGCGCTCCGGAACCGCAGCCGTGCGTCGAGCGGCGCGACGGCGCGGCCCGGACGCTCGTCGAGGCGGGCCGCGGGAAGCCGCCCGTGCTCGTCCAGGGCGCGCTGAGCCCCACCGAGGGCCGGCTCGCGGCGCGGCTGCTCCTGGAGATGACGCCGCGGCCGGACGGCGTGTTCTGCGCCAACGACCTGCTGGCCATCGGCCTGATCAACGAGCTGACCCGGCTCGGGGCGCGCGTCCCGGACGACATCGCGGTGGTCGGCTACGACGACATCGAGCTGGCCGCCAGCGCCGCCGTGCCGCTGACCACGGTGAAGCAGCCGCGGCGGGCGCTCGGCTGGGAGGCCGCGGAGCTGGCCATGGCCGAGAACCGGGAGGGCCGGTCGCATCAGCACCGGCAGGTCGTCCTCCGCCCCGAACTGGTGGTGCGCGAGTCCGCCTGACTCCCGCCGCCGATCACCGCCGCCGATCACCGCCGCCGATCATCGCCGCCCGCTCCCCGCCGCTATTGACATGCTGTCTGAGATCCGCGTGACTTGGCCTATGGAGGACACCAGGGAACAGGCCGCGCAGGACGTGGAGGCGGCGGCGATCCTCGGGTTCGACCCGTCGGACCCGGCCTTCCGCGCCGACCCCTACGCGCACTACCGGGGGCTCGCGGCGGGCGGGAGGCTGCAGCGGACCGCGGTCGGCCTGTGGGTCGGCACGTCCTACGAGCTGTGCGAGGCGGCGTTGCGGGACCCGCGGTTCGGGCACCGGCCCGAGAACGGCGGCCTGTGGCGGGACGCGCCGCAGCGGAACAGGTCGTTCCTCACGATGGACCCGCCCGACCACACGCGGCTGCGCAGGCTCGTCAGCAAGGCGTTCACGGCGCGGCTGGTCGAGCGGCTGCGGCCGCGCGTCGAGGCGCTGGTGGACGAGCTGCTGGACGCGGCGTCCGGCGAGGTCGACCTGATCGCCGCGCTGGCGTACCCGCTGCCCGTCATCGTGATCAGCGAGATGCTGGGCGTGCCGCCGCGCGACCGCGACCTGTTCAAGGGCTGGTCGGACGCGCTCGCGCGCGGCCTCGACCCCGACTTCCTGCTGCCCGAGGCGGAGATCGCGCTGCGCGACGAGGCGCGGGCGGAGTTCGCCGCGTACTTCCGCGAGCTGGCCGCCGAGCGCCGCGCGGCCCCGCGCGACGACCTGCTGAGCGCGCTCGTGGGCGTCTCGGACGGCGGCGACGTCCTGTCGGAGGAGGAGCTGCTCGCGACCTGCGTGCTGCTGCTCGTCGCGGGCCACGAGACGACGGTGAACCTGATCGGGAACGGGGCGCTGGCGCTGCTACGGCATCCGGAGCAGCTCGCCCTGTTCCGGGAGCGTCCGGAGAACGTCGCGGCGGCCGTGGAGGAGCTGCTCCGCTACGACCCGCCCGTGCAGCTGACGCTGCGGGCCGCCCTGGAGGACGTCGAGCTGGGCGGCACTCTGATCGAGCGGGGGCGGCTCGTCCTGCTCCTGACGGGCGCCGCGAACCGGGACCCGTCGGTGTTCGCCGACCCGGACCGCCTCGACCTGCTGCGCTACGCCGAGGGGCGGGACGCGCCGCGCCACCTGTCGTTCGGGCACGGGATCCACTTCTGCCTCGGCGCGCCGTTGGCCCGCCTGGAGGGGCGGATCGCGCTGCGGAAGCTGTTCGAACGCGACGTGGCCCTCGCAGCCGGCCACGGCGACCTCGAGACGGGCGACCTGGTGTACCGCGACAACCTCGTCCTACGGGGGTTGCGCGACCTGCCGGTCCGGATCGGGTGACCGGCAGGCCGCTCCCCGCCTGCTACTCCGGCTTGACCAGCGGGAACAGGATCGTGTCGCGGATGCCCTTGCCGGTGAACGCCATGATCATCCGGTCGATGCCGGCGCCCATCCCGCCGGTCGGCGGCATCGCGTACTCCAGCGCGCGCAGGAAGTCCTCGTCCAGCTGCATCGCCTCGGGGTCGCCGCCCGCCGCCAGCAGCGACTGCTCGGTGAGCCGGCGGCGCTGCTCGACCGGGTCGACCAGCTCGGAGTAGGCGGTGCCGAGCTCGGTGCCGAACCCGATCAGGTCCCACTTCTCGGTCAGCAGCGGCTCGCGCCGGTGCTGGCGGGTCAGCGGCGAGGTCTCCACCGGGTAGTCCATGACGAACGTCGGCTGGACGAGGGTGTGCTCGATCAGCTCCTCGAAGATCTCCTGGACGAGCTTGCCCTGCCCCCACTTGGGGTCCCAGCTGATGCCGCGGGCGTCGGCGAGCTTGCGGACGGTCTCGATCGGCGTGTGCGGGGTGATCTCCTCGCCGAGCGCCTCCGACACCGACCCGTACAGGGTGATCCGCGGCCATTCGGGCAGGCCGAGGTCGATCTCCACGCCGTCGTGGACGACCACGGACGTGCCGAGGGCGGCCACGACCGCCTTCTGGTACATCCGCTGGGTCAGGTCGGCCATGTCGTTGTAGTCGAGGTACGTCCCGTACGCCTCGAGCATGGTGAACTCGGGGTTGTGGGTGGAGTCGGCGCCCTCGTTGCGGAAGTTGCGGTTGATCTCGAAGACCTTCTCGATGCCGCCGACGACGAGCCGCTTCAGGTACAGCTCGATCGCGATCCGCAGGTACAGCTCCATGTCGTAGGCGTTGATGTGCGTCTTGAACGGACGCGCCGCCGCCCCGCCGTGGATCGGCTGCAGCATCGGGGTCTCGACCTCGAGGTACCCCTCCTCGTGCCAGAAGTCGCGGACGGCGCGCACGGTGGCGCTGCGGATCCGCGCCATCTTCCGGGCCTCGTCGTTGACGATCAGGTCGACGTAGCGCTGCCGCACCCGGGCCTCGGGGTCGGTGAGGCCGGCGTGCTTCTCCGGCAGCGGCCGCAGGCACTTGGAGGTGATCGCGAACCGGTCCGCCATCACGGACAGCTCGCCGCGCTTGGAGGTGATCACCTCGCCCTCGACGCCGATGTGGTCGCCGAGGTCCACCTCGCGCTTCCAGAAGTCGAGCTGCTCCTGCCCGACCTTCGCCAGCGACAGCATGACCTGGAGGTCGCCGGAGCCGTCCCGGATCGTGGCGAAGCACAGCTTGCCGGTGTTGCGGACCAGCATGACGCGACCGGTGACGCCGACCTTCTCGCCCGTCTCGGTGCCCGGCTCCAGGTCCGGGTGTTTCTCCCGGATCTCGGCGATCGTCGCCGTGCGCGGGAAGGTCACCGGATAGGGGTCGACGCCGGCCTCGCGCAGGCGGTCGAGCTTCTCCCGGCGCACGCGCATCTGCTCCGGAAGGTCATCGAGGGTCTCGTCACTCACGGCTCAAGGCTATCCAGCCCACCGGACGCCCCGCGAACGAGTTCGGGGTGATCGCCCGGCCCGGCCGAGACGAGGGGGCCGAGGTCGCGGGCCAGGGCGGCGGCGATCGCGCGGAACGCGGCGACGCGCGGGTCGGTGTCGCCGCGGCGGGTCGCGAGGACGCTGCTGTCCCACGGCGCGTCCAGGATCGGGACGTACCGGACGCCCGGCCACGCGTAGAAGCGGGCGAACGACCGCAGGGCCGACCCGACGGTGCGCCCGGCGGCGATGCTGAGCATCACGTCCTGCGGGTGGCGGGCGACGTCCGGGCCGCGCCGCCCGCGCTCGCCGTTCACCGCCGGGGTGAAGTACAGGTAGTCGGTGAACACGCTCGGCGTGATGTCGGGCACGGCGACGATCGGCAGGTCGAGGACGTCGGCGAGGCGCAGCGCGCCGGCCTCCGCGACGGGGCCGTCCGCCGGGACGCCGACGATCCGCGGCTCGGTGGTCAGCACGTCGCTGGCGATCCGATCGTCGTCGGGCGCCGGGCGCACGAACGCGACGTCCACCTTCCGCTCGACCAGCGCGGAGACGTGCTCGGTGAAGTCCAGCGGCATGATCGTCAGCCGGACGCCGGGCCGGGCCTGCCGGAACGCGCGGACGATCGCGGGCGTCAGCTCGGCGGAGCCGTGCCCCATCACGCCGACGCGGAAGGCGCCGTCGTCGTCGCCGCGCAGGTCGGCGACCGCGTCGGCGGCGGCGTCCACGGCCGCGAGGGCGGCCCGGGCGTGCGGGACGAACCGCCGCCCCGCCTCGGTGAGCCGCAGCGGGGACCGTTCCAGCAGCCGGACGCCGAGGTCCCGTTCGAGCCGCTGGACGTGCGCGGTGACCGCGGGCGGCGACAGGAACAGCCGGGCCGCGGCCCGCGCGAACTGCCCTTCCTCGACGACCGCGAGGAAGGAGGCCAGCTCACGCAGTTCCATGCTCGTCACGGTAACCGGCCGAGGGCCGTTCACGAATCGCGAAGCGGCGGAGGAGGACGGTTCAGGACGTTCTAGACAGGGATCATGACCAGCGATCCGTCCCTTCCGTCCGGTACCGCCCGCTGGCTCCCGATCGCTTCGATCATGTTCGGGGTCGGCTGGGGCGCCAACCAGTTCGCGTCGCTGCTCGGGCTCTACACCGACCGGCTGCATCTCGGCGACGGCGGCGCGCAGGCGATGTTCGGCGTGTACGCGCTCGGTCTCGTGCCCGGGCTCGTCCTCGGCGGCCCGGCGTCCGACCGGTACGGCAGGCGCCGGATCGCACTGCCGTTCGCGTGCCTGTCCGCGCTCGTCACGCTGGTGCTGATGGCGGGCGTCGCGGCGCCGCCGCTGCTGTACGCGGGCCGTCTGCTCGCGGGGGTCGTGACCGGGGCCGTCCTGGCCGCGGGCACGGCGTGGGTGAAGGAGCTGACGCCCGTCTCCGGGACCCGGATGACGGCGCTCGCCGTCTCGGCGGGCTTCGGCGCGGGCCCGCTGGCGTCCGCGCTGGTCGCGCAGTGGGCGCCGCACCCGCTGGTCACCGCGTACCTTCCGCACCTGCTGATCATGCTGCTGACGGTGCCGCCCGCGTTCCGCGTGCCGGAGACCCACGTCCCGCGCGCACACGTGAGCAGCTCAGCGGAAGGCCCTAACGGAGGACCCACCACGTCCGGGCGGGGACGGTTCGGGTTGTCGGGCGTCCGCAATCCCGCGTTCCGCCGGACGATCGCGCCGGTCGCCATCTGGACGTTCACGGCACCGGTCAGCGCGTTCGCGCTGCTGCCCGCGGTCGTGCCCGTCCACCACCTGCCGATCGCCTACGCGGGCGCCATCACCGCGCTCACCCTCGCGTCCGGGATGGCGGCGCAGCCCGTCGCCCGGCGGCTGGAGGCGCGGCATCCGCGGCTCGTCGCCCGCGCCGGCCTCGGCGCGATCATCGGCGGGCTGCTGCTGGCCGCGCTGACCATCGCCACCGGCCTGCCCGAGATCAACGCGGTGGCGGCGGTCGCGCTCGGCGCCGGGTACGGGTTCGTGCTGACCTACGGCCTCGGCGAGGTCGCCCGGATCGCCTCGCCCGGCGAGCTCGCGGGTCTCACCGCCGTCGCCTACGCCCTGGTCTACGTGGGGATGTTCGCGCCGCTGCTGCTGACCGTCCTGGCCAAGGCGGTCCCGCTCGGCGCGGCCCTCACCGCCATGGCGGCGCTGGCGGCCGCGTGCCTCGTTTACGTCTCCCGGCAGCCGCGCGTCCCTGGCCGGGCGCCCGCCGCGCGGGGCCCGGTCCCGGAGATTCCCGAGGTCAGGGAGTGTTCCGCTGGTAGATGAGCCGGAGCCCGATCAGCGTGAGCCACGGCTCGAACACGTCGATGCTGCGGGACTCCTCCAGGACCAGCGGCGCGAGGCCGCCGGTCGCGATCACGGTCACCTCGTCGGGCTCGTCGGTCAGCTCCTCCGACATCCGCTCGACGATCCCGTCCACCTGCCCGGCGAACCCGAAGATGATGCCGGACTGCAGTGCCTCCACCGTGTTCTTCGCGATCACGCTGCGCGGCCGGACCAGCTCGATCTTGTGCAGCTGCGCGCCGCGCGACGACAGCGCGTCGATCGAGATCTCGATGCCCGGGGCGATGGCGCCGCCCACGTACTCGCCCTTCGCCGAGACGGCGTCGAACGTCGTCGCGGTGCCGAAGTCGACCACGATCGCGGGGCCGCCGTGCGTGTGCACGGCGGCCAGCGCGTTCACGATGCGGTCGGCCCCGACCTCCTTGGGGTTGTCCATCCGGACGGGGACGCCCGTCTTGACGCCGGGCTCCACGATCACCGCCGGCACGTCGCCGTAGTAGCGGCGGCACATCTCCCGCATCTCGTGCAGGACGGACGGGACCGTGGAGCACAGCGCGATGCCGCTGATGTCGGTCTCGGCCAGCAGCGGGCTCTGCTGGACCAGGCCCTGGAGGACCACCGCGATCTCGTCGGCGGTGCGCCGCGGATCGGTGTTGATCCTCCAGTGCTCGATGACCTCCTCGCCCTCGAACAGCCCGAGGACGGTGTGGGTGTTACCGACGTCGATGGTGAGCAGCATCCGGTCCCCGCTGGTCAGGAGAAGTCAAGGCCGATGTCGAACACGCGCGCCGAGTGCGTCAGCGCACCGACGGCAAGGTAGTCCACCCCGGTCACGGCGACGTCTCGGGCCCGCTCCAGGGTAAGCCCACCGCTGGCCTCCAGCTCCGCCCGGCCCGCCACGATCCGCACCGCCTCGGCCATCTCCGCGTCGGTCATGTTGTCCAGCAGGATGCTCTTCGCGCCGACCGCGAGCGCCTCCTCGACCTGCTCGAGGGTGTCGCACTCGACCTGGACGTGCAGCGACGGGTACACCGCGCGGATCGCCTCGTAGGCCTTGGTGACGCTTCCGGCCGCCGCGACGTGGTTGTCCTTGATCAGCGCGGAGTCGTGCAGGCCCATCCGGTGGTTGACGCCGCCGCCGCAGGCCACGGCGTACTTCTGGAGCGCGCGCAGGCCCGGCAGCGTCTTGCGGGTGTCGCGGACCCTCGCCTTCGTGCCCTCCATCGCGTCCGTCCAGCGGCGCGCGGCGGTCGCGATTCCGGACAGGTGCGTCAGCAGGTTCAGCGCCGTCCGCTCCGCGCGGAGCACGGCCCGGGTGGGGCCCTCGACGGAGATCAGCACCTGGCCGGGGACGACCCGGTCGCCGTCCGCCGCCTTCGCCTCGTACGCGACGTCCAGCAGCTCGAACACGACCGCGGCCACCGGGATCCCGGCGACGACGCCCGCCTCCCGGGCCCGGAAGTCCCCGGCCGAGGCCGACTCCGGTGCGAAGATCGGCTCGCTGGTCACGTCGACCGGGCCGTCCTCCTCCAGGGCCGTCCGGACGAGGTTTTCCACAGCCTGTGGATCGAGCCCGGCGTCCTTGAGCCGCTGCGAGAGTTCGGGTGTCACTGGTCGTCCCCTTCCAGAGGTTCGTATGCCGTCGTCAGGACGTTCCCCGCCAGCCGCGTGACCAGATGCCCGCGCCAGCCCGCGTCGGAACGTTCCGGGAAGTCCTGCCGCCAGTGGCTGCCGCGCGTCTCCTCGCGCAGCCGGGCGGCCGCGACGATGGCGGACGCCACGGTGTGCAGGTTCGTGGCCTCCCACGCCTCCACCCCGGGCTCCGCGCCGCCGTGCGGGAGCGCGGCCAGCTCGCGCGCCGCCGTGTCGAGTCCCTCGGCGCCCCGCAGCACCCCGGCGTGCGAGGTCATGATCCGCTGGATCTCGCTCCGCGCCCCCGGGTCGACCAGCCCACCGGCCCGGGTCGCACCCGGCGCCGCGCCGGGCGAGGTCGCCATGTCGGGCGAGGCGGCCGGGTCGGGCGGCGCGGCGGTGCCGGCGAACTCGGCGGCCGCCAGGTCGTCGGTGAGGGCGATGGCGATGCGGGCCGCGAAGACCAGCCCTTCGAGGAGGGAGTTGGACGCCAGCCGGTTCGCGCCGTGCACGCCCGTACAGGCGACCTCGCCGCACGCGTACAGGCCGGGCACGGACGTGCGCCCGTACAGGTCGGTGCGGACGCCGCCGCTGGAGTAGTGGGCGGCGGGGACGACCGGGATCGGCTCGGTCACCGGGTCGATGCCGTGGTGCCGGCACGCCGCCAGGATGGTCGGGAACCGCCGCTCCCACATCGCCGCGCCGAAGTGCCGGCCGTCCAGCAGCATGCAGGGCTCGCCGGTCTCCCGCATCCGGTTCATGATCCCCTTCGCGACGACGTCGCGGGGGGCGAGTTCGGCGAGCTCGTGGCGGCCGACCATGAACCGCTCGCCGGAGTGGTCGATCAGGTGGGCGCCCTCGCCGCGGACGGCCTCGGAGATCAGCGGCTGCTGCCCGCGCGCGTCCTCGCCGAGCCACAGCGGGGTCGGGTGGAACTGGACGAACTCCAGGTCGGCCACGGCGGCGCCGGCGCGCAGCGCGAGCGCGACGCCGTCGCCGGTCGACACCTCGGGGTTGGTGGTGGCGGAGAACACCTGGCCGAGGCCGCCGGTGGCGAGCACGACGGCGCGGGCGCGGACGGCGCCGACGCCGTTCGGCTGGCCCTCGCCCATCACGTGCAGGGTGATCCCGGCGGCGCGCCCGGCGGCGTCCTTCAGCAGGTCGAGGACCAGGGCGTGCTCGATGACCTCGACGCCGGAGTCCTTCAGCTCGGCGAGCAGCGCGCGGCTGATCTCCGCGCCGGTGGCGTCGCCGCCGGCGTGCGCGATGCGGCGGCGGTGGTGGCCGCCCTCGCGGGTCAGCGCGATCTCCCCGTCGCCGGAGCGGTCGAACGCGGCGCCGAGGTCGATGAGCCCGCGGACGGCGTCCGGGCCCTCGGTGACGAGCACGCGGACGGCGGCCTCGTCGCAGAGCCCCACCCCGGCGGTGAGGGTGTCGGCGAGGTGCTCCTCGGGGCTGTCGTCGGGGGCGAGGGCGGAGGCGATGCCGCCCTGCGCCCAGCGGGTGGACCCGGCGTCGAGCAGCGCCTTGGTGACGAGCAGGACGCGCCCGTGCGGGCGGCAGCGCAGCGCCGCGACGAGACCGGCGATGCCGGAGCCGATGACGACGACGTCGGCGTCGGCCGTCCAGCCGGGGGCGGGGGCGTCGAGAACGGAAGGGATCATGAGCCCTCCTCGGGGTTCGGTTCTCGTCATTGTGACATTATCCCCGGCGGCCTCAGATGCCCGGCCCCCGCCTTCGGGATG
>NZ_JBEYYT010000092.1:0-25406 GCF_040645715.1 Spirillospora sp. NPDC046719
GAGGCGGGCCCGCGGCGCGGGCCGCCGGGAGATCCGCACCCGCCGGCCCTCGGGCCGCCCCTCGGCGCGGCGCCGCTCGCGCTCGGCGCGCACCATGCCGGTCACGTCGGCGAAGATGCCGACCGCGGAGGCGATCGTGCCGCCCGACGCGTCGCCGTGCACGCGCAGGAACCCCTCGACGTGCAGCGGGACGCCCTCGGGCAGCTGCTTCACGGTGAAGTAGGCGCCGAGGTCGTGCGGGATCGAGTCGAACCCGCAGGCGTGGACGATGCGGGCGCCGGAGCGGACCGCCTCGTCGTGGTACTTGAGGTACATCCGGTCGACGAACGTGGGCTCGCCGGTGAGGTCGACGTAGTCGGTCCCGGCGCGCGCGCACGCCGCGACCAGAGGCTCGCCGTACTGGACGTACGGGCCGACCGTCGTGATGACGACCTTGGCCGACCTCGCGATCTCCTCGATGGAGGACGGGTCCGTGGTGTCGGCGTGCAGCAGCGGCAGGTCCGCGCAGGCGGGGTCGATCGCCGCGGCCCGGTCGCGGACGGCGGCGAGCTTGGCCTGGTTGCGTCCGGCCAGCGCCCAGCGCGTGCCCGGGTCGGCGTGCCCGGCCAGGTACTCGGCGGTCAGGGCGCCGGTGAAGCCGGTGGCGCCGAACAGCACGATGTCGTACGGACGGTCGGTGATCATGGCCGCACCTCTCCCGGTACCGAGCGTGGATCTGTACCGAACATGATTCTGTCGTGTCGCCTCCCCGCCATGTGCGCCTCGTGCGGCCGGTGTGAGCGACTGCACTCGGATTCTTCGCGTGCGCGACCCATGCCGTGTATGCCCTAGTGTTGGCCCCTACGAAAAGAGGGGGATGGTGGCGTGATCGGGCTGGCCGTGGCAATGGACGCCGGCGCCGTGCTCTGCCTCTGCTGGTCCCTCCTCGGCGTCCTGCGTCCGGCGGCGGTGCCCGGCGGCGGGGACGGCGGGCGGTCCGTGGCCGTCGCGCTGATCGGCGTGAGCCTCATCCTGCTGTCGGTGCCCCTGTGGAGCCTGCCCTAGCCGGGGCCGCCCATCCGGGCGCGTCCAGCAGGTGCCGGACGAACAGCAGCGTCGTCGGGGTCGGCGCCGCGCCCGCGACGGCGTGCCACGGGCGGTCGAGGGGCATCCCCGGCGCGCCGACCACCACGAGCCGCCCTGCGGCCAGCTCCGCGCCGACCGCGTCCCGCGACACCAGCGCCACCCCCAGCCCGGCCGCCGCGCCCGCGATCACCGCGCCGTTCGAGCCGAGGACGAGCCGGGGCGGCGCGACCTCCCGCTCGGCCAGGTAGGCGTCCGCCGACGCCCGCGTCCCCGACCCCGGCTCGCGCATCACCCACGGCGTCCGGGCGAGGGAGAAGCCGCCGGCGACGGCCGGGGCGCCGACCACCACCAGCTCGTTCGGACGCGTCGCCAGCACCGTCGCGGCGGCGTCGGCCGGCGGGCGGCCCGCGAGGACGAGGTCGGCCTGGTGTGCGGCGAGGCTGCTCCACACCTGCCGCCGCGGCCCCACCTCCAGCGCCAGCTCGACGTCGGGCCAGCGCGTCCGGAACGAGGCGAGCAGCTCGGGCAGGACCTGGTCGGCGGCGGTCGTCACCGCCGCCAGCCGCAGCGGCCCCCGCCCCGGATCGGCCGCGCCGCGCGCCGCCGCCCGCCCCTCCTCCAGCAGGCCGAGCACCTGCCGCGCGTACCCGGCGTACACGGTCCCGGCCGGGGTGAGGCGGACACCGCGCCCCACCCGCCGGACGAGCGGGACGCCGAGGTCGCGGGTGAGCGCGGACACCGCCGCCGACACCGCCGACTCCGTCACGTACAGCCGGAGCGCCGCCGCCCGCACGGACCCGGTGTCGGCGAGCGCGACGAACGTCCGCAGCCGCGCCTCCGTCACGTCCCGCCTCCTCGTTCAAGTGAATGCTTGATGGTCACCGTAGAACACTTGATGGACAGCGCAAGTGTCGGGAGGTGAAGCTCGACGCGTCACGGTTCCACGTGGCCGGGACGCGGCGCTCCGCCCCCATTCCCCCTGGGCATGCCGTCCTTTCGCGGGACGGAGCCGCCGCGTCCCGCCCAGCACGCGAAGGAGATCGGCGATGAGTTCGGGCAGATGGTCGGCGGGCGTGATCCCCTATGCGGAGATGGGCTACTGGAAGCCCGACTACGAGCCGAAGGACAGCGACGTGCTCGCCGCCTTCCGGATCACGCCCCAGCCGGGCGTCCCGCCGGAGGAGGCCGGCGCCGCCGTCGCGGGCGAGTCGTCCACCGCCACCTGGACGGTCGTGTGGACCGACCGGCTCACCTCCTACGAGAACTACCAGGCCAAGTGCTACAAGGTGGAGCCGGTCCCGGGGCAGGAGAACCAGTTCATCGCCTACATCGCCTACGACCTCGACCTGTTCGAGGAGGGGTCGATCGCGAACCTGACGTCGTCCATCATCGGGAACGTCTTCGGGTTCAAGGCGCTGAAGGCGCTGCGCCTGGAGGACATGCGGATCCCGACCCACTACGTGAAGACGTTCCAGGGACCGGCGCACGGCATCGTCACGGAGCGCGAGTACCTGGGCAAGTTCGGGCGCCCGCTGCTCGGCGCGACCGTCAAGCCGAAGCTCGGCCTGTCGGCCCGCAACTACGGGCGCGTCGTCTACGAGGCGCTGCGCGGCGGCCTCGACTTCACCAAGGACGACGAGAACATCAACTCCCAGCCGTTCATGCGCTGGCGCGACCGGTTCCTGTACTGCATGGAGGGCGTCAACCGCGCGCAGGCCGCGACGGGCGAGGTCAAGGGCCACTACCTCAACGTCACCGCCGCGACGATGGAGGACATGTACGAGCGCGCCGAGTTCGCCAAGGACCTCGGCAGCGTCATCGTGATGATCGACCTGACCATCGGGTACACGGCGATCCAGTCGATGGCGAAGTGGGCGCGCCGCAACGGCGTCATCCTGCACCTGCACCGCGCCGGGCACTCCACCTACACCCGGCAGAAGAACCACGGCGTGAACTTCCGCGTCATCGCCAAGTGGATGCGGCTCGCCGGCGTCGACCACATCCACGCCGGGACGGTCGTCGGGAAGCTGGAGGGCGACCCCAACAGCGTCCGCGGCTACTACGACACCCTCCGCCTCGACCACGTGCCCGCCGACCCCGTGAAGGGCCTCTACTTCGACCAGGACTGGGCGTCGCTGCCGGGGTGCATGCCGGTCGCGTCCGGCGGCATCCACGCCGGGCAGATGCACCAGCTCCTGCACTACCTCGGCGAGGACTCGATCCTGCAGTTCGGCGGCGGGACGATCGGCCACCCGATGGGCATCGCCGCCGGCGCCACCGCCAACCGCGTCGCGCTCGAAGCGATGATCAAGGCGCGGAACGAGGGCCGCGACTACCTCGCAGAGGGCCCCGACATCCTGCGCGCCGCCGCCAAGAACAGCCGCGAGCTGGACATCGCCCTGTCCACCTGGGGCGACATCACCTTCACCTACGCCTCCACCGACACCCCCGACGCCGTCGAGACCCCCGTGTTCTCGCCGACCCCCTGACGGGACCCACCCCCAACCTCGGAGCGTGTGACATGCGGATCACCCAAGGCACCTTCTCCTACCTGCCCGAGCTGACCGACGAGGAGATCACCAAGCAGGTCGCCTACGCCCTGGACCAGGGCTGGCCCTGCTCGGTGGAGTTCACCGACGACCCGCACCCGCGCAACTCCTACTGGGAGATGTGGGGACTGCCCATGTTCGACCTCGCCGACCCCGCCGGCGTCCTGTACGAGGTGAAGGAATGCCGCAAGGCGTACCCGAACCACTACGTCCGGCTGAACGCCTACGACGCGAACTACGGGCGCCAGACCACCGCGCTGTCGTTCATCGTGCAGCGGCCGCCCGTGGAGCCCGGCTTCCGCCTGGACCGCGAGGAGACCTCCGACCGGCGCATCCGGTACACGCTGCACTCGTACGCGACGGACCGTCCCGAAGGCGAGCGCTACGGGGACCCGCGTTGAGCGACCGTCCCGGCTTCGGCATGCGACCCTCCGAAAACGGCTCCCCGGCGGCCCCACCCCAGGCTCCCGCCGCCGGGGAGCCGGCCCCGCCGGCCCCGCCCGCCCCGCTGCCCCCCGGCGCCCGCGTCGACCTCGCCAAGGAGCGCGCCGACTCGCACGCCGACGAGGTGCTGGACGCCCTCGACGCCGAACTCGTCGGCCTCGCCCCGGTGAAGACCCGCATCCGGGAGATCGCCGCGCTGCTGCTGGTGGACCGCGTCCGCGCGCGCTTCGGCATCGACTCCGGACGCCCGAACCTGCACATGTGCTTCACCGGCAGCCCCGGAACCGGGAAGACGACCGTCGCGGTCCGGCTCGCCGAGCTGCTCCACCGGCTCGGCTACATCCGCAAGGGCCACCTCGTCTCCGTCACCCGCGACGACCTCGTCGGCCAGTACGTCGGCCACACCGCGCCGAAGACGAAGGAGGTCCTCAAGCGGGCGATGGGCGGCGTCCTGTTCATCGACGAGGCGTACTACCTGTACCGGGCCGAGAACGAGCGCGACTACGGGCAGGAGGCCATCGAGATCCTGCTCCAGGTCATGGAGAACCAGCGGGACGACCTCGTCGTCGTCTTGGCCGGCTACAAGGACCGCATGGACTCCTTCTTCTCGTCCAACCCCGGCATGAGCTCCCGCATCGCCCACCACATCGACTTCCCCGACTACAAGCCGGACGAGCTGGAGGCGATCGGGCACCTGATGATGGAGCGCGAAGGGTACGTCCTGGCGCCGGAGACCCAACCCGTCTTCCGCGACTACCTCGACCGGCGCCGCGTCCAGCCGCGCTTCGCCAACGCCCGGTCCGTCCGCAACGCGATCGAGCGCGCGCGCCTCCGCCACGCCAACCGCCTCCTGGCCGCCGCAGGCGAGGTGGACCGCGCCGCCCTCACCACCCTGGAACCGGACGACTTCCTCACCAGCCGGGTGTTCCAGTGACGCCGGACGGCGGGTGAGACGCCGATCACAGTGAATCAAGGGATTCGCCTCCGCATGTCCTAGTGTTGAGACCATCGACATGGAGATGTGGGGGAGAAGTTGCTGAACCCTGAGGATCTGTACGAGCTGGACACCGACCTGCCGGAGATGACCGGCCCGGTGCTGCTGCACAGCCTCGACGGCTTCGTGGACGCCGGATCCACCGGGCAGCTCGTGCGCGAGCACCTCCTGGAGGCCTTGGAGCACCGCGTCATCGCCCGCTTCGACGTCGACTCGCTGATCGACTACCGGGCCCGCCGCCCGACGATGACCTTCGACCGCGACCACTGGGCGTCCTACGACGCGCCCGAGCTGGTGGTGCGGCTGCTCCGCGACGACGTCGGGAGCCCGTTCCTGATGCTGTCCGGCCCGGAGCCCGACCGGCTCTGGGAGGGCTTCACGCAGTCCGTGGTGCACCTGGTGAAGCGGCTGGACGTGGGGCTCGTCGTCGGCTTCCACGGCATCCCGATGGGCGTGCCGCACACCCGCCCGGTCGGCGTCACCTCGCACGCCACCCGCCCCGAACTGATCACCCGCAACACCTGGTTCGACAAGGTGCAGGTGCCCGGCAGCGCCGCCGGGCTGCTGGAGCTGCGGCTCGGCGAGGCGGGGCACGACGCGCTCGGCCTCGCCGTGCACGTCCCGCACTACCTGGCCCAGTCCGCCTACCCGGCCGCCGCGGTCGCCGCCCTGGAGCAGGTCGTCGCCGCGACCGGGCTGGTGCTGCCGACCGAGCGGCTCCGCGAGGCCGCCGCGGCCACCGACGCCGACATCGCCGAGCAGGTCGACGGCAACGCCGAGGTCGAGAAGGTCGTGCGGGCGCTGGAGCAGCAGTACGACGCGTTCGCCGGCGCCGCCGAGCGCGACAGCCTGCTCGCCGAGTCGCAGGACATGCCGACCGCCGAGGAGCTCGGCGCGCAGTTCGAGCGGTTCCTGGCCGAGCAGGAGGGCCCGGACTCCTCGTCCTGACCCCGGCGGGGCGTCCGCTCGGAGGTGTCGGACATATCCGCGCGGGCGCTGGGTAGGCGAGCCCCGGAGGGGGGAGGCTCGCCCATGGCCCAGAGAGTGAACGAAGTGATGACGCCGGTGCCGGTGGCGGTGTCCCCGGACACCACCCTGGTCACGGTAGGCGACCTGATGCGCCGGCACGGCATCGGCGACGTGCTGGTGGTCCACGAGGGACGCCTGCGGGGGCTGGTCACCGACCGCGACATCGTCGTCCGCGCCGTCGCCGTCCAGAAGGACGTGGGCGCCACCACGGTCGGCGACATCTGCAGCACCAACATGATCACGGTCGCGCCCGAGGAGGACGCCGACGAGGCCGTCCGGCTGATGCGCCGGCACGCCGTCCGGCGGCTCCCCGTCGTCGACGGCGACCGCCCGATCGGGATGGTGTCCATCGGCGACCTCGCGGTCCAGCGCGACGAGCGCTCCGCACTCGCCGACATCAGCGCGGAACCCCCCAACACATGATCACGCTGAGGCTCCCGGACGCCGAGCTGAACGGCGACCTGGCGATCCCGGACGACCCGGCGGGCATGGTGGTGTTCGCGCACGGCAGCGGCAGCTCCCGGCTCAGCCCCCGCAACCGCGCGGTCGCGGAGGGACTGAACGCCGCCGGGATCGGCACGCTGCTGCTGGACCTGCTGACCGAGGAGGAGGAGCAGGTCGACCGGGTCACCGCCGCGCTCCGCTTCGACATCGAGCTGCTCACGTTGCGGCTGATCGGCACCGTCGACGCGCTGGCCGAGGGCCTGGAGTCCGCGCCGCACACCGCGGGGCTGCGGATCGGGCTGTTCGGCGCCAGCACGGGCGCGGCGGCGGCGCTCGCGGCCGCGGCGGCCCGGCCCGACGTCGGCGCCGTGGTGTCGCGGGGCGGCAGGCCCGACCTCGCCGGCCCGTCGCTGCCGCGGGTGCGGGCACCCGTCCTGCTGATCGTCGGCGGTGCGGACCCCGAGGTGCTGGCGCTCAACGAGCAGGCCCGCGCGCGGCTGGAGACGGCCGAGCTGCACGTGGTGTCCGGCGCGACCCACCTGTTCGAGGAGCCGGGCGCGCTGGAGGAGGTCACCATGCAGGCCGCCGACTGGTTCGACCGCCACCTCGACCACGGGGCCTGATTCGGAACCGGCCGCCGGGGCACGATGTCGGCATGCCCGACGTCATCGTGGTCGGAGCCGGGCCGGCCGGCTCGGCCGCCGCCTGCCACCTCGCCCGCTCCGGACTCGACGTCCACGTGCTGGAGAAGTCCGCGTTCCCCCGCGAGAAGGTCTGCGGCGACGGCCTGACGCCGCGGGCCGTCCGGGAACTGATCGGCCTCGGCGTCGACATCGACGCCCCCGGCTGGTTCCGCAACAGGGGCCTGCGGCTGATCGCCGGCGACCGCCTCCTCGAACTGCCGTGGCCGTCCGACGGCGCCTACCCGCCCTTCGGCCTGACCCGCACCCGCCACGACTTCGACGAGATCCTGGCCCGCCGCGCGGTCGCCGCCGGGGCGACCCTGTCGCAGAACACCAAGGTCACCGCCCCGCTCCGGGACCGGACGGGCCGCGTCACCGGCGTCCGCACCGACGCCGGCGACCACCGCGCGCCGGTCGTCGTCGCCGCCGACGGCGCGTCCTCCCGCCTCTCCGTCGCCCTCGGCCTGCACCCCCGCCGCGACCGCCCCATCGGCACCGCCGCCCGCCGCTACTACCGCAGCCCGCGCCACGACGACCCGTACCTCGAAGCGTGGCTCGACCTCGTCCCCGCCGGATACGGGTGGGTCTTCGGAATGGGGGACGGCACCTGCAACGTCGGCGTCGCCCTCCTCCGCACCGCGCACGCCGACTACCGCCGCCTCCTGGACGACTGGCTCGCCCGCACACCGCCCGACTGGGGCTTCACCGAACAGAACGCCACGTCCCCCCTCCGCGGCGCCGCCCTCCCCATGGGCTACACCCGCCGCCCCCACTACCTCCCCGGCCTCCTGCTCACCGGCGACTCCGGAGGCATGATCAACCCGTCCAACGGCGAGGGCATCGCCTACGCCCTCGAAGCCGCCCGCATCGCCGCCGAGACCATCACGACCGCCCTCGCCGCCCCCACCCCCGGCCGGCGCGAACGGATCCTGTACACCTACCCGTCCGCGATCCGCCAGGCCAACGGCCGCCCCTTCACCCTCGGCCGCGCCTTCGCCCGCGCCATCGAGAACCCCCGCGTCATGCGCGCCGCCACCCGCGCCGGCCTCGGCAACCCGGCGCTGATGCGCTTCGCGCTCAAGCTCCTCGGCAACCTCGCCGACCCGTCCGCCGACCGCCTCGCCGCCGCCCTCACCCGCCTAGCCCCCGCCTCCTGAAGCGCACCGCCCCCGCCCCGGCGCCCACCCCGAGGTCACGGACGTCCGCGTCCACCGCACCGTTTCGCGATCGTCCCGCCGAACCGGGTACGCTTTCCCGGTCACGAGCACGCGGGCGCGTAGCTCAGGGGTAGAGCACTCGCCTTACAAGCGAGGAGTCGGCGGTTCGAAACCGTCCGCGCCCACCAAGGTCAGGGCCATGATCCAGCAAGCTGGATCATGGCTCTTCCTCATCCGAGTGACAAAGTGAGTGACTAAGGGTTCTCGTCCGTGCCGTCTTCGGCGGCGAAGATGCCGTCCATGGCGGTCGCGCCCTTCTCCATGACGGGACGGATCTGCAGGCGGTAGACGGTCTCGGTAACGGCCGTGCTGCGGTGGCCGACCAGCCGGGAGATGTCCTCGATGGGGATGCCGTGGTCGGACAACACCGACACGAAGCTGTGCCGCATCTCCCGCGGCGCCCACTCGGCGCCGACCAGCTCGGCCCGGTCGAGGACCTTGCGGAAGTCCCGCCGCACGTTGGCGGCCGACAGCGGGAGGCCGCTGCGCGTGCAGAAGACCAGGCTGGGCTCGGACGTGGCGTCGCCGGCGCTCTCGCGAATCGCCTCCTGGTGCTCGTGGAGCCGTTGGAGTGCCTCGACGCAGATTCGCGGCAGTTTCAGGGTGCGGCGGGATTTCCTGGTCTTGGTGTCGCCCTTCTTGCGGACGGATCGCCAGACGTACATGGCATAGGCGTCGTGTTCCCACCCCGCTTCTTGGACGGGAATCCATCGTTCGGCGTCTTCGACGTAGGCGACGACGTGATCCCAGGCCAGCGCTCGCAGTTCCTCGGTACGGGCCCCGGTCGCCAGGGAAAGGACGATGTAGGCGCCGATCCTTGGTTCAGCTTTCCGGGCTGCGTTGAGCACGGCCTTTGCCTGGACGAGCGTTAGAGCTTTGGACGGACGGCCCTCTCGACCCTCGGGGACGTCGCAAAGCTCGACGACGTTGCGGCGGACCTTGTCGCGGGCCATGGCCTTCCGCACCGAGCGGTGCAGGATGGAATGGACGAGCTTGAGGGAGCGCGTGCTGAGCTCCTCGGACTTGGCCTTGAGCCAGTTGTCCACGTCCTCGGCGGACAGGTCCCGGAGCTTGCGGGCGCCCAGGGCGGGGATGACGTGGTTCTCGGCGAACGTCCGGTTCATCTCCACGGTGCGCTCGGATCGGCCGCTGAGGCCGTGCTGCAGCCAGTACTCCACCGCCTCGCCGACCGTGTACTTCGCCGGCTCGGACGGCAGGCCGTCCTCGTGATCGCGCAGGACCTTCCGGAGCGCCTCCTTGGCGGCCGTCTTGGTCCTGCCGCTGCCCTTCCGGACGATCCGTTTGCCCTGCGGGGTGTATCCGACGGTCACAGAGGCGATCCAGCGGCGCCGGCTCTTGTCCCAGTGCAGGCCACCGTCCCCGCGGCTGCGCCGCTTGGGCTTGTCGCCGTTGCTTTCGTCCGGGCTCTCGGGCGCATGCCGGTCGTCGTCAGCCATGAGTTCCTCTTCCGAGTCAGCGGTCACGTTGAGTGAGGGGCGGCGAGGCCCGGACGTGGCTCTGCACGGCTGCACGCATGCACACAATGCACATCAATTGATTTCCGTGCATTGTGTGCATGCGTGCAAGGGTGCGCACGGGCGTGAGCCGCTCGGGCCAGTGACGGTGTGTGACGAGGTGCGGCGGTCACGAAGCGCCCTCCGATGCGGCGTTCGGGTGGGTTTCGTAGACGGCGGCGGGTGCTCGCCCGGCGCCTCCGCTGCGAGGTGGGACGGGCAGGCGCCGTATCCAGCCGTGGGTTTCCAGGACGCGTAGGCCGGCGTCGACGTCGGCGACCTTGCGGAAGCGGGGCCTGAGGGCCTGGACGGCGTCGCGGGCGGTGAAGCGGTGGGTGCCGGTGCGTGCGATCCAGTCGCGCAGTGCGCGGGCGTCGGCCAGGTCGGGGTCGGCGCCGATCAGGTCGTAGGCGGCCTGGGCGTGTGCGAGGAAGTAGTCGCCGATCTGGCGGGCGCAGGCGAAGGTCTCTGCGGTGATGGGGCGGTCCCAGGTGCCGTGGTGGTGTTGGGCTATGTGGAGCAGGCCGGCGATGCGGACGACGGCGCCCGGGTACTTGCCGCCCCAGTCGGGCATGTGCGCGAGGTCGTTGCCGGGCCGGTATCGCGGCTCGGTCTCGCGGAGCAGCTCTTGGACGGCGGCAATGGCGGAGTCGCTGAAGTTGAGGCTGATCGGTTCGTCGAGGTCGTGTAGTCGGGTGATGAGGCTCGTGAGTGTGTCGGCGTAGGTCTGGGCGACATGCGCCGGGATCAGCTCCGGGCTGGCGTCGCGATAGCCGAGCAGGGAGGCCGGGACGGCGTACAGGATGCGCCCGAGCAGGCCCTGGCCGCGGAACTGCGGTGTGTCGGCGAGCCCGGCCAGGACGTCAGGCTGAGTGCAGATGCCGAGGGTGACGTGTGCGGACTCGATGATCTCGGAGGGCCGCCCGACGCGGTCGATGCGCATTCCCTCACCGGCGTGGCCGTGCTTGAGAACGGCGAAGTTCGGTGCGCCGCTGTAGCGCCCGGCGGCGATGGAGAAGATCTCGCCTTCCGGGGAGAGGACGGCCATCCGTCCGCCTTGCTGCGCGAGCTGCGACGTCAGGATCTCGGGCGTGGCGTCGTCGGAGAACAGCCGCGGCTCGGCCGGCACCTGCAGCTCCTGGAGCCGCTCGGCGGCGATGCGCGCGTCGGCCAGGTGCTGCTCGCGGACGATGGCGTCAATAGCGTTGATCGCGGCCTTTTCCGCCTTCTCCATGTCCGCCTCGGCGACGCGGCGCTGCATGGCGATGTCGGTGATGTACGGCTGTGCCTGCTCTCGCAGCATTGCCTCGGCGGCTCGGATCGGGCTGGTCATCGCCGCGAACACTTCGGATTTCCGGTTCCCGGGCCCGAGGGCGATGACGGTGAAGATGTTGGTCGGCTCGCGCCAGCCGCGCGCCTGGACCCAGACCTTGCCGCCGGCGGCGACCGCGAGCACGGCCAGGGCGAGACAGCCCGCCAGGTCGGGCGGCGTCTGGGTCTGCTCGGCCAGCCGGGCGGCGTATTCGGCCAGCCAGTCCGGCAGCATCGGCAACGGGAACGTCGGCAGGACGCGGGCGGCTTCGAGCGGCGTTGGCGTCGGCCAGCCACGGGCGTCCGGTGCGGTGATCTCCTGGACGGCGGAGGTGACGGCGCCGCGTAGGTCGGTGGTGTCGCCGTCGGCCGCCTGGTGGCCGAGCTGGGTGAGGCGGATGCCGGTCGTCGCGACGGTCCGGGCGTAGGCGAGATCGGCTAGGCGGTGCGCGTAGTAGGCGGCCTGTGTCGAGGACACCGTGTCCTGGATCAGGGTGTGCAGGTAGGGACCGCCACCGACCTTGCTGAGTCGGCGCGGGCCGAGCTCGGCGGCGACCGCGGTGGGTTCGCAGGGGTCGCCACGGTCGGCGAGGTCACAGATGGCCTGCCAGACCACCTGATGGGCGGGCCGGTAGAACTCGGTGCCGTCGAGCACGTCTCGGGCGTTGGCTACGGCTCGCGCGGACAGCATCATCGCCCCGAGGACCTGTCGTTCGGCTCCGAGGTCGTGGGGGAGTGCCTGGGACAGGCTCTGGTCGTCCTGGCGATCGTCCACGACGCGAAGCGGAGGCTTGGTCATCGGGTGACCGTCCTCGAGGCGCTGTGTCGTCCGGGCGGGCGTGCCCAGGCAGATCTCATTGGTCCTCCACGGCGTAGGCGAGGCCGTCCGCGAGCGGTGAGTGGGACGGGACGGATGTGACTCGACGGGCCGAGAGAGGCCCGGTCCACCGGAGCCGGTGGCCGGGCTCTGCTCTTCAGGTCGGCCGGCGAGAGTCGTTCGGCGGAACCCGTGACACCGGCCAGGGCCACAGGTAGGGGCTGGGGGAGGGAGGTACAGGTCAGAGGCGGTGTGACGCCGTGACACGGCGCCCGTGACGCGGGCGTGGCACGTACCCGTGACAGACGCGTGACAAGATCATCCGCGTGGCGGCCGCGCCCCCACGCCCAGCCGCACGGAAGCCGGGCCTCGCGCGCGGCGGCGTCACGGTCACACGGCCGCTCATGCGGCGTGCCCGAGGTCGTCGCGGTCCAGGGGCGACAGGTCGACGATGGTGAAGGTCGTGCTGCTACCGGACTTGTCGGCCCGGAGGACGCCGCGGGCGGTCAGGTCTTTGAGGACCTTGTAGATCCAGGCGCGGCCGTTGCCGGAGCGGTTGCGGACGGCGGTCAGCTCGGAGTCGGAGGCGGTGAACGACAGCCTCCGGCTCTCCTGGCGGTGCCGGAGCCAGTCGTACACCAGCCCGCGGGCGGCGGCCGGTGTCATCGGCTCACGGTCGTCGTCCTCGGTGAGGAGGCTCTCGGCCTCGGCGTCGGTCGGCTCCCGGACCCGGTCGCCGGCCCCTGCGGTGACGGCCGGATCGGGGTCGTCGGTGCGGAGCGCGGCCGCCACCGGGTCACCGCTGTCTCGCAGCCGAGCGGCCACCTCAGCGCCGTCGGCGGTGCTCATCAGGACGGGACGGCCTTCACCGTCGTCGCCGGCGGGGCCGACGACGCCCTTGCGCTCCAGGGCCTCCAGGAGCCGCAGGGAGTCCTCACGGCCGACACGGAGCTTGCGCTGAAGCATCTGCGGTGACGCGTGCTGGACGGCGATGACCAGCTCCGCCGCGTCGCCGAGCAGCTCGGCGAAGTCGGCGGCGAACGCCTCGCGCTCCTCGTCCTGGACGACGTCGCCCTCACGAGCCTGTGGGGCAGGGCTCGCCGTCGGAGGAGCCACAGCCGGGGTCTGGACGGGCGCCGGTGTCCGAAGGCGGCTCAGCGCGGCGGTGAAGTGGTCGACGTCCTTGGCGGTGGCCGGGAACCTGGCGGCGTGCGCGGCCATCGCAGCGTTGGCCTCTGCGCTGCCGGCACCCCAGGAAAAGGTGCGCAGCGGCATCGCGTAGTGCGTGGACCGGACGCTCTTGCCGTCCAGGTAGGCCATGCCGGGGTAGTGGTCTTCCCACTCGTGCGGCTCGACGCCCGCCTTGCGTTGCCGCGCGGACACGCCGTACTTGACGTCGTCCGGATCGGACAGCCCGAAACACATCTTGGCCATCTGAGAGCGGATCAGCGTGGGGATCTGGGTGTAGTCGGCGCGCTGCAGCGACAGGATGACGCTGCCGCCCGCCGAGCGGATCTCCTTGAGGATCTCCGCCAGCCGCTCCTCGTCCTCTCCGGCCAGCTCGTTGAACAGCTTGGGGACTTCCTCGATGTGCAGGTACCAGTAGGTCAGCCCGCATCCGGGCTCCCATGCCTGGTACCCGTGCGCGGCCAGCCACTTGGTGCGTTCGGGGATCGCGGCGTGCATGGCCCGGATGAGGTCGACGGCGCCGGCCTTGCCGGTCTCGAAGCGATGCAGCCCCGCGTTGAGCGGCCCCATGGTCTGGTCGTCCTTGGAGACGTCGATGGAGAACACGGCGGCGTCGGTGCGGGTGATGATCTCGGCGACGATGTTCCACGCGCCACCGATGGACTTGCCGCTGCCGGTCATGCCCATGATCTGCAGGTGATGGCCGACGAACCGGTACTCGACCTCGTCACCGTCCTGGTAGATCCCGATCCGCAGCGGCTCGTCCACCGAGCCGCCCGGGCGGGACGGCCCCGGCCAGCCGATCGGACGGCGGATGGCGCGCGGATCGGAGACGGTGACGTGCGCCCGGTCGGCGCGGTCGTCGTCCCGCGCCACGATCACCGAGCCGGGAGGCAGCCGCATACCGGACTCGATGCGGTCGGTGGCCTTGATGGCGTCCTCGGCGGTCTTCTCCCCGGCCGGGAGCTGCATCTGCCCCTTGACCTTGTGGTCAGTGACCTCGGTGGCGCGTACCCGTGCACCCTTGAGCCCGGCCTGCTCCTTGGCCCGGTCGAACAGCGAGCCGAGCGCGTCCTCGGACGACTCGCCGTCGCCCTGGCCGCGGATCACGGTCCGGATGTTCCAGCTCAACGCCAGCGTCGCACCACCGAAGAACAACGCCCCCGCCGTGGTGTCGGCGGTCACGCCGGTGATGGTGGCCACGGTGAACCAGCTGGTCGCGGCACCTGCGGTCACGGTGGAGTGGACTCGTCCGAGCATCCGCCGCCGGTGGGTGGCCAACCAGGTCAGCGCGGTCAGCAGCGTGGAACCGAGCGTGCATCCGGCCGCCGCCCACGTCACCGCCGGCGCCGCACCCCACATCGCGTGCGACACCGCGCCGCCGGCGGCCTCCAGGCCGAGCACCGCCCACGGCGGCACCAGCACGCCCACCTTGGACACCGCCGACACGGCGATGCGCTCCATCGTCGCGTCCTGCACCAGCTGCAGGCTCTGCGTCTTGCGAGCCATCACAGATCAACCTCGCCCTTGTAGTCGCTCTTCTTGGTGGCGCGGTCCTCGCCGTCGAGGAACTCGTTGCGGAACTGGATGTTGAACTTCACCGCCTCGGCGCTGACCCCCTCGACCAGCTCCCGGGCGTCGCGCAGATGCCTGCTCACCCACCAGGCCCGGACGGCCACGTCCACCCCGGCCAGCAGCGGGTGCCCCTTGAGCTGCCGCATCGCCGCGTCCGCGGCCGACTCGGCGGCGTCCAGCTCGCGCGCCAAGTCGTGCGCGAAGCGCTGGGTGGCCTTGGCGTAGGCGGCGACCTGCCGGGGCACCTTGCCGCGGAACTCGATGGCGGCGATCTCGTCCAGCCGCCGGCTTCCCGAACCCATCTGACGTTGACCTCCTGCGATTCCTGCTCATGGCACATCCCGGATCGGGGCGGCCGACCCGCGATGACCGGCCGCCCCGATCGGGTCAGGACGGCTTGAAGTGCTTGCGGTAGGAGCGGTGGAACTGGTCGGCGCTGTCGGCCACCGAGGCGGCCAGGTCCTGCGCGCGCTTGAGCCGCTTGGCCACGCGGCGGGCCCGGATCTTGGAGTCCAGGCCGAACAGCAGCAGGTGGCCCTTCATCGTGCCCATCGCGGCCTCGGCGTCCACGGCGGCGATCTCCAGCTCGGTCTTCCACCGGTCGGCAAGCGCCTCCAGCTCCTGGCCGTAGGTCTTGAACGCCTCGCCGAGCGAGCCGCGGAACTCCACGTTGGACAGCTCGGTGATGTTGCTCATCGCCACACCCTCCGCTTCTCGTTGTCGTCGATGACCTCGGCGTCGATGGCGCCGGCGCGTCCGGCCCGGTACTCATCGGCCAGCACCTGTCCGGCCCTGCACAGACGCGGAGCAAGCGGCGCCGTGCCCAGCAAGGCGGTCACCAGCGCGTCCAGCGCCGTCGCCAGCAGCGACAGCACGGCGAGCACGCCGCGCGCCACCGGACCGAACCGCTCCCAGAAGGAGGGACCGGGCGGCGTCTGGATCCGGAAGTGCCGCGACAAGCTCGAGCCCTGGGCGGCGCCTTGCGTCGCGTTCACCGCCGCCTCCGGGCAAAAGGGCGCGAGCGGACGGCCCACCAGGCGGTCAGCGCCGCGACCATGCAGGCGGCGTTGCCGTACATCGCCGTCCACATCGTCAGCGCCGCCCACACCACCAGGAAGACCAGGAGGAACAGCAGCACCGCCCCGGCCAGCGACCGCCGCGCCCGGGCCCGGGCGCTCATCGGTTCACCCCTTCGGCGCGGCCGCGGACGCCGACGCAGACGCACAGCGCCACGTACGCCGTCCCGAGGACGACGGCCCACAGCACGATCCGGCCGAGGACGTCCAGGCCCGGAACGACACCGACGACGGCGAGCACGGCCATCAGGGCGCCGATCAGGACCCGCGACAGCCGGTGCCGGGAGGGGCGTTCGGTGCTGCCGTGGGCCCGATGCTCCTCGACCTCGGCGAGCACGACCAGGACCTCGGCGGCCTGGCCGCCCAGGTGCTCAGCGGCCAGCGAGTGCAGCCGCCGCAGGCAGGACGCGCGCCGGTCCGGCGTCGAGGTGTGCGCGAGTTCCGTCCAGGCCAGCAGTTCGGTCCTGTACTTGTCACCTGGAAGCGGCTCGGCGTCAGCCCAGGGGACTGCACCGATGACCGCGCGCTCGGTCGCGGCGACCTGGCGCAGCAACGCCGCCTGGCCGGCCAGCGAGTAGGCCATCGGCCGTCCGTCCGCGTCGGCCTCGCGGCCCCACGCGGCGGTGTGCGTCTCGGCGAGCTGCTCGGTGAGCTGCGCGGCGCGGTCCTGCAGCGCCGCCCGGTCGTCGTGGTCCTGAGCCAGGTACAGGTCGTCGAAGGTCTCGTTCAGGGTGTCCTGCAGGTCGGCGTAGCGGCGGCGGGCGGTCGAGCGGTCAATCCGCGCCCGCAACGCGCCGGGAATGCTCTTCAACATCGGAGAAGCTCCTGTGTTGTCTTGGGGGAGAGGGGGGCCGACTCGGCGGGAGCCGGCCCCCTGGTGCCGTTTCGTCAGCTGGCCGCGGTGCGGAACTCGCCGTCCCGGGAGCACCGCCAGACGTCCTGACTCGGCCCGGTGCCGCCCTCGCGGCCCTTGTAGGTCACGTTCTGCGCGCTGCCGCACGTCGGGCAGCACGCTTTGCCGCTCACTTCTTGCCGCCCTTGGCCAGCTCGGGGTAGCCGCGGCCCTTCTTGCCCCACATCGAGGACGTGGGCGCGGTCGCGCTGCCTCCACTGCTGGACCGGCTCTGATCGGACATACTTGGACCTGCCTCTCTTGAGGTGGGCCTCGCCGTTGTCTTTCCTAGGGACCGTCGGCGGGGCCCTTTGTGCTGGTCACGGGCGGAATTGCCCGAGACGATGGGGCCGGGAGATAACCGGCTCTGGTCAGGCGCGGTGTCCGGTGCGCGAAGTCGTCATCACCGCTCGCCGCCCACCACGGACAGCTCGGCGCGCGACGTCGCTGGCGGCTCATCCCGCTCGGGCAGCGCCTGGACGATGGCTCGCTCGATGTCCGCGAGCTGCTCGGCGTACAGCTCCTTGACCTTCTTGGCTCGCGCGAACCCGAGGCCGAGAGCGCTCTGGACCTGGCGAATGGACGCGTCCTCGGGCAGCTCGCCCCGGTCGATCGCAGCGACCATTCGCTCGCACTGCTGTTCGTCGGTGAGCGCACGCGGCGGCGCGGGCTTCGCGCTCTCCGGCACCTGGACGCCCTTGTTCGGACGCCGCTTACGGGGCGCTTCCGACTTCCGCTGTTGCGGCCGGTCGTCACCGATTCGCGGCGTCGTCTCGCCGCCCTCGGCGGTGGTCTGGGGCGTGGCGGGGCGAGCGATGACCGGCAGGATTCGCCGCTGCCCGCTGGCGACCGGCCACGCCATCACCGGGACGATGCCGGCGCGCTCAGCGTCACCCTCCTTGGCGCTGTCGGAAGCGTCCAGAGGAGGAACGGCGGCGCCGCGCTCGGCGAGCGCTGATCCGGCGCTTTGTAGATCCATCTCTGCCAGCCGCGGCATCGCCCGACCGTCCTTGTCGTGCCAGGGATCGGCCGTGCTGATCGACCTGTCGATCACGCCGATGAGGTGCGCCGTCACGGCCGCGCCGACCGGCCCGAGCGCGTGAGCGAACATCGCCCCCATGACCGCCCATACGGACACGTGGGCGCTGTGGCCGGTGGGCACGGCCGCGACCAGGTTGAGAAGGACGGACGTGGTCAGACAGCCCACGCCGATCTTCTCCGCCTGCCTCGACAGCTCACCGCCGGCACCGGCCAGCCGTGCGCGGACGACGATGATCCAGCACACCGTGCCGATCAGCAGAGCCTCCAGGCCCCACAGCGCCCACCACACCGGACTGTGCGAGTCGACCTGCATGATGCGTGCGGCGCCCTGCTGGACACCGGTCGTCGACCAGATGCCGAACCCGACCAGCAGCGGCACCAGGACGTGCAGGTTCCGACTGCGCAGCCACTCCAGGCGCAGCGCACGGGCCTCACCGGACCGCGCCATCAGCGCCTTGACCCGCGTCCGCTCCCCGGCCGCCCGGAACTGCCGGTGCATCCGAGCCAGCTCCGCCTCGGCCTGGACGTCGGCCGCACGCTCGGCCCGCGCCAGCTCGGCCAGATGCGACTCCTCGGCCACGTCCGCCCGTGCCCGGCCGTGACCGGCCTCCGCCCGGAGCCGCTCCAGCTCGTCGACCCGCCGCGCGTCCGCTAGCTCCCGCTGCCGCTGCAGCTCACGGGCCAGCTCCTCCGGACTCCCTGGCGCGTCGGAGGTCGGCGGCTTCCTGTTCAGGATCGTCATCGCGAACGCCCTCCCTCCAGGACGTCCAGGACCGGCCCGACCATTCGGTTCAGCTCTGTGACCAGCCCTGCGATGGCCTGCCGGGCGGCGTACTCGACACCGTCGGCCGGACCGCTCGGAGCCGCCGGCAACAGGCCGACCGGAACGGCGAACGTCAGCGCGAGGCTGGCCTGCATGAACGGGTGCTCGGTCACGTCCTTCTCGGTGGGATCGACGTAGTCGTAGCCCTCACCGCGAAGCTCCGTGGGCCAGTCGCGCCAGTACTGGCCGCGCCGCCAGTCGAACGACTGGGCCAGCGCCGTCGGCCAGGGCGCCACCAGGGTCACGGCCGCGACCAGCGTTCCGTCCCACTGGCTCCGCTCCACGCAGGTGCTCAGGACCCGCGAGTGGTGGCGGACGTAGCCGGGGGCCATGACCGGCCCAGTCGCTGTCCGCCAGGCCGCGGCCGCGAACTCGGCCAGCCTGGTCGACGCCTCGCCAAACGCCCCGTCCCAGCACTCGGCGAACGAGCCACCCAGCCGGTCACGCACGTAGGCGCCGTACCGGGAGACGCCGTCACCGGCGTACTCCCGGTCATACTCCGCGTCGACCCAGAACGGGGCCGGGGGAGTGTCAGAATGAAGGTTCATCGGGTTGGACCTCCTGAGGTCCGATCAAGGCCCTCGTCAGGCGGTTGCGTCGCCATGACGAGGGCCGCTCTACGTTCCGGGGCTCTTGAGGCGCACCTGCAGGTAGGCGCGCACGTTCCGAGAGGCGCCACGGCACGGGTACGCCGACGACACCTCGATCAGGTCGAAGGCCTCGGCCAGGACCTCGGCCCCGGCCAGCACCTCGTCCGGCAGACCGATCAGCCGGATCCAGAGACCGGCCGCGGGCATCCCCTCGGCGGCCACCGGCTTCACCGCCAAGTCGGAGCCGAGCCTGCGGCGCTCGCGGGCCATCAGCTGGCCTCGCTCTCCAGCAGCGCGATGTACTCGGCGATCGCCGAGCCCGGGATCCGGCGTGAGCGGCCCTCCTGGACCGACCGCAGCCGGCCCGACCGGATCAGCTCGTAGATCACCGACCGGGACAGCGACAGCAACTCCATCGCCTCGCTGACCCGGTACAGCCGCACCGGCGGCGCCTCAACGGCGCCCGAAGTCATGGTGGTCATCGAGTTGGAACCTCCCTTGACGGCTCTGCCGCACAACGGCGAGAGCCCGGTGTGTCCAGAGACGTCCAGAAGGACACCTAGACGTCTAGAGGAGTACGTCCAGACCGTGACACAACTCGTCTAGATGAGTCAAGCGCTACCGGGCTGGAAGCTCGTACGAGAGGACGTAGGCGTCGCTCGACATGACCGTGTCGCAGACCTCGACCGGTCGTCCGGCCTGGTCATAGGCCGTCCGCACCAGATGGAACACCGGCACCCCGGGCGCGAGCTTCAGCGCCCGGGCCTCATCGCGCAGCGGCATCCGGGCCCGGATCTCCTCGGTGAAGTGGTCGAGACGGTGGCCGAGCTCCTCCAGGCGGGCGTAGATCCCGCCAGGGCCGCTGTTGGGCTGCGCAATCTGCGAGTCGCGAGCGATCGAGGCCGGAATGTACGAGGTTGCCGTTTCCACGGGGTGTCCGTTAAGCAGATACCGACGCGCCCGGACGATGACCAGCTCACCCCTCGCGAGATCCAGCTTCGACGCAACATCTGGCGATGGCGTGCTTTCCGTGATGTTGATGGAGTCGACCGACGGCTTGACGCCGGCCTCTTCGGCCTCGGCGATGAAAGCAGCCTTACCTTCTTCGCGATGATGCCGAGCAAAGCGGTCGGAGGCCAGCCTCCGTACCGGGGGCCGGGACCGAACAAAAACACCCTTGCCATGCTCAGCGACGGTCAGCCCCTCGCTTTGCAGAATCTGGAGAGCGTGCCGCACCGTCATCCTGGCCACGTCGTAGTGTCCAATGAGCTGGCTCTCCGAAGGGAGTTTCTCGCCCGGGGAGAGCTCCTTGCTGTCGATCGCCACCCGCAGGTGATCCGCGATCTGCTTGAAGACCGGCCGATCGCTCGTCGGATCCAGGTCTGGCAACCCCAGCTCACCCACGCGCGGCCAACTCCTCAACTCGTACGTACGTGTACTAGCGTTGAGTCTAGTAGCCGGACCTGGTCAGAGGAGCTTGCGAAATGCCCGACAGTCGCCACTCCGTCAGCGTGGCGGGGGTCGTCGTCGACGACCAGGGCCGAGCCCTCCTGACCCAGCGCCGCGACAACGGCCACTGGGAGGCGCCCGGCGGCGTCCTGGAGCAAGACGAGGACATCATCACGGGCCTTCGCCGCGAGGTTCAGGAAGAGACCGGCCTGGACGTGACGCCGATCGCCCTGACGGGCGTCTACAAGAACATGGCCCGCGGCATCGTGGCCCTGGTCTTCCGCTGCAAGGCCGAGGCCGGCTCCCTCCGAGAGTCCGACGAGACCTCCGCCTTCCGCTGGGTGACCGCCGACGAGGTCGCCGAGGTGGCCGACGAAGCCTTCGCCATCCGAGTCCAAGACGCCCTGGCCACCCACCCAACCGTCCCCATCCGCCAACACGACGGCACCCACGTCCTCCGCTGAGGAGCTACCAGTCGCAGCACTTGTTCAGAGCGAGATCAGTGCCGGGCGGATCTGACGGATTTACAGTCCCACCGCGAGAGCGCGCTGACCTGCGCGCGCCCTGCTACGGAGCCAAATTTTGGCCCGTATTCGGCACGCCGCTTGCTGGCCGAGATCGAACGCAGCCGGAGTCGAGCGCCGGCAGCCTTTTGTGATTATTCTCGCGCTTTATCTAGTTCGCTTCTGATCCGGTCGATCTCAGGAACTTCTACTTTTTGACGCGTAATCTGCCAGATGCGTACATCGACCTTTCTCACTACCCCTCCGAGAACCTCACTTATCGACTGGACGGTCTCGGCGGTGAGCTCAACTTCTTTCGCAATTGGATTTTCGTGCAGCCAGAGCGATTCTTCGTCTTCCGTCCCAAAAGCATTAGGCGGACTTGGATCTGGGTATGCGAACTGCGCTCGCGACTCCCGCGTTCGCAACTCTCCACGCTGATGCGTCAGCACGTGCCGCAACTGTCGAATGTGAATTACTCTCGGAGTCTCAACCGAGTTGCCCAGCAGTGCATGGCCTTTAACGATTGTTCTCCAACTGGGAGACGCCCAACTGCCTTGACGCAAAGGGACTAGCCTTCGTGTCTCAACTGCTGCATCGAGCGACTTTTCTAGATAGATCTCAAAATTGGTTACCATGTCTTTAACTACCGCCGCATAGAGCATCCATCTATAGTCTTCCCGCCAAAGACCCTGGACAAGAGTTTCCATTGCGTTGAGATAAGGGCCAACCACCCCAAAGATAGGAGATGGCGAGCGAGGATTGCTGGCTGCGATATTCCTGGCTTCTTCCTCCATTGCATCGTAAGCTTCTTTGGACCATGCAAGGCTCTGCCTTAGAAAAGTTTCGATATCACGATTCACGGAAAGCCAATCCGAGAATTGCCAAGTGACCCGGTTGACCTGTTCGTCCCATTCCCCAATCCTCATGGCAAGAGGGTAGTCCGACTGCCGCGGGGGGGAAAGCGCTTTTTCGGTGCAAGCGACAGAGAACGATCAAGGCCCACGCTTGGGGATCACCGTCCCTGGCCTGGGTCTTGGGGTGGGAACAAAGGGTGCAGCCACAGTCATCTGGTCCGTAGATTCCCAACGATCACTGCCCGCATCCGAACCCGTCCGCACACTGGGCCGATGACCTGCACCTCGTCCGAACCAGTTCACCGCGATCCAAGATCATCCGTTGCTGTGGCTCCAACCGTGGCTCCCAAAACCTGGTCTCGCTCCGCTGCTGCTCGCGCCGTGCAGCCTCAAGCCTTCTGTCCGCGTCGCCTCCGACGATGTGCCCGTGTCCTACGATCTGTACTTCTGGAAGTCCGCGGCCGGCGAGCCTGACGAGATCTGCGATCGGCTGGCTGACGAGGATGTTGACGGTGTGGTCCCGAGCCCGGAGGTCGAGCGTTTCCGCTCGGAGCTGCTGGGCCGCTGGCCGGAGCTCGCGGATGGGATTTCCCCGTGGGCGCCCGACTTGGATTGGCGGCAGCCGTGGGGCCGCGAGGATCTCGCCACTACTTCGTGTCGCTGTCTCTCTCCTCGCGCACCGAAGCGAGTGCCCTGCAGGACATGGTGACGTTGGCTCGGGACCACAGCTTGGTGACCCACGATCCGCAAACCGGCGAGACGATCCATTGACCGGGGCCGCTCCGACGGGACCGCAACGGACGAGCGGACCGATCCGGAGGGTGCTCCCGCGCGAACGGCGCGCACCCCGTGACAGACCCTCTCGCGCGGGAGTGCCCTCCGGGTCCAGGAGGAGTTTGGGGAACCACGGGGTTCCCAGTAGCGCACGCGCAAGCGATCCAGCGCGCTCACCGTGACGACTGCGCTTGGTCAGCGGGCGCGGGGCTTGGCGCTCGCCGAGAACCGCCCTCGAGACCATTTGCTCAGTTGGATAAGCGCTAGGACGTTCAGCCCCTGGGAGAGATCATGCTTGCATGCCCTCTCGCAACCGGCGTCTCCCTCGCGGCATGTCCTGGCCGGTGACGCTGACCGGCATCAAGGAAGCGTTGGACGAGGATTACAGGCTTGTTCGAGAGACCAGGTTCTACCTCCCTGCACGGCCAAGTCGGCCTGGCGGTCGCATCCTGGCTCAGTGGACCCCTGCCGGTCCGGCCGTGCGGCCCGAGTACGAGGGAATTTCGATCGGCGTAGACCTGGTCGTCACCGCAGTCGAGCGCGCAGAAGCACGATCGCTCCTTCGCGCGGAGGCACTGCCGGTACTGCGCGACTGGGTCGTCAGAGCGCACGAGGCGTCAGGGATCTGGAAGGACCGGGGGCGTAGCGCTTCCTGGACGTGCAAGGACGGGACTGTCCATCTCCATGGGAGCTACTGGCCGCTATAGCGGCGGCGCGGCACCCGTGGTGGTCGGTCGCGGCGGAGCCGGCGGACGCGTCGCGATGCGCGGCCCGGCGCGGCCGCCCGGTGACCGGCGCCCACGCCGCACGCTCCGGGCGCCGCCGCCCCTTGATCCTGAAAAGCCCAATTCGGCAGCGTCGCGCATCTGCTTACAAGCAAGATCAGCACCGTCCAGGCTCGTCCCCACAGGTCCCCTGACCAGCGCCGCGCCGTCCCGCACGTCCACACCCGTCCAAGATCATCCAAATCCGTTGTTAGCGCTGCCGTTAGCAGGCACGCCCGTCCCGGAGGGTGCGCCCGCGCGACCGGCGAGAAGTAGTGACAGACGGATTCGCGCGGGCGTGCCCTCCGGCACGCGGGGGCTGGGGGCTGCGAAGCCCCCGGCTTCGAGCCCGATCAACCAAACCAGCACAGGGGAGGACTTAGCACAGATAGCGCCAACATCTGCCGTATGAGCCGACGAGGAGCGCTGGCAGAGTGGTCACACACCTGATTGCGATTTGGTCACCAGGGTGGCGAGCACAAGCTGCATACGCTTCGGTGTATGGCGTGGAGCGTCGCAATACGGGCCGCTTGGTTGTCGCTGCCACCGCAGTGACTGCTGTGGCTGGTGGTGTGGCGACTAACCGAGTAGAAGGTCCATGGTGGGTTCAGACCCTCTGGTTTGGTGGCGCTGCCGTCTCGATAGGGCTGTCAGCGTGGTTGACCCGGTGGACCGACCGGTCGGGTAACTCCGAATCTTCACAGGATGATTCTAATTCTTTTGAATCATCCGTTAGTTCTTCAGGGGTTGTAGCTGGGACCTCAGTCGCAAGAGGTTCACCAAAGAGTCAGGTCCTGGGGCAACAGTCAGGTGGAGCTGTCTTCGGGCCCGGTGTAGATCTTCGCGGGTCGACCTTCAACATCTCCGAGGCTGCCACCCAATCCCCATCAAGGAGCGAGCAAACACCTTCAGAAGATCGACCAAATCCTCTGATGCGCGCAAGTCGCACGCTTCCAAGTGGCGAGCTCCATGAGATTGAGATTTTTGCAATCGAAGTTGCCAATGCATGGATAGAAGCTGATCCATGGAACGGCTTGGGGGGGCGAGGTGTCAATGAATAGTCCGCTCGATGGTGGCGACAATGCCGAAGACAGGTCATCTCTAGCCGCCACAAACGTTCTGAAGGCAAGGGTACAAGCCGCTGTTTCTCGACTTGATTCAGCAATCGAACTGTCTAGGCTTGGGCGACGCGGGGAGGCGCTGGACGCCATCAACCAAGCCGTCCAACAATACCGGCAACTAGCCGATACGCGACCGGACACCTACCTGCCCGACCTGGCAATGTCGTTGAACAACCAAGCAGCCATGCTCTCGGAATTGGGTCGGCGCGAGGAGGCCCTGGAGGCGATCAGCGAGGCGGTACAGATTCGCCGCACACTCGCCGTGGCACAACCGGACACCTACCTGCCCGACCTCGCCAGTGCACTGAACAACCAATCCAACCGACTCTCGGAATTGGGCCGGCGCGAGGAGGCCTTGGACGCCATCAACCAAGCCGTCCAACAGTACCGGCAACTAGCCGACGCACGACCGGACACCTACCTGCCCGACCTCGCCAGTGCACTGAACAACCAATCCAACCGACTCTCGGGGCTGGGCCGGCGCGAGGAGGCCCTGGAGGCGATCAGCGAGGCGGTACAGATTCGCCGCACACTCGCCGTGGCACGACCGGACACCTACCTGCCCGACCTGGCAATGTCGTTGAACAACCAAGCAGCCATGCTCTCGGGGCTGGGCCGGCGCGAGGAGGCCCTGGAGGCGATCAGCGAGGCGGTACAGATTCGCCGCACACTCGCCGTGGCACTAC